>JALVEG010000209.1 GCA_027031145.1 Saprospiraceae bacterium
TTTGAAATTGATTCTTTTTGTTATCTTTTGACTTTTTTACAAGTGATTGATACTAAGGCATCAAATCATTGCAAAAAAAATCAAAATCTAAGCAATAATTATCCGAATTTCAAAAATTGCCTGTTTTCAGGCAGACACTAATTACAATGAATTACCTAATTATTTCGTTAAAAAAATAAATTACAATAACATGAAGTACTTTTGGGCATTATTACTAATTTCCATAACAATATTATTATTTAATTCCTGTGGAACGAAATTAGATCCTTATTCAAATGATTTTTCAGGTTCAGAATATTTTCCTTTGGAAATAGGAAATACCTGGATTTATGAAATTGATTCAATTGTATATGATAATAAAGGAACCAAGATAGATACCATTAAACATATAGTTAAAGAATTTATTTCCGAGACCTTTGAAGATAATAGTGGAAATACAAATTATCTTATTGAACGATACAATAAATCCGCTACCGGATGGGATATAAGCAATGTCTGGGCTGCATATAAAAATAACAAACAAGCTGTCAGAAAGGAAGATAATCTTATATTTATTAAAATGGTTTTTCCTGTCAAAAAAGATGTTGACTGGGATGGAAATGCTTATTTTGATTCGGAAAATACTATAATTAGTATTGCCGGCGAACCTATTAAAATGTATGAATACTGGAATTACAAATATATTTCTACCGGTACGACCGAAGATATCGGAGCAAATCAATATAATGATGTTGCAACCGTTGAGCAGGTGAATTATGAAAATTCAATTGAAAAAAGATATTCTATTGAAAAGTATGCAAAAGGCACCGGTCTGATCTATAAAAATACGGTAATACTGAATACTCAAAAGATAGATCAACCAAATACTCCATGGGAAGATAAAGCTGAAGAGGGTTTTATTTTAACTCAAAAATTAATCAGTTTTTCAAAGAATTAGTATTCTATGTTCAACTACATCGAAATTGGAGAAATACTTAAGCCATTTAGGGCGGAAGGTGAATTATTGGCTGTTGTTGAAGACAGATTCAAAGATGACACAAAGAAGGTAAAAGCTATTTTTATAGAAACAAATGGGCTGAAAGTTCCGTTTTTCATAGAAGAAATAGAATCGGATGGTGAAGTTTTTTACATTAAATTTGAAGAATTTTCAGGACCTGAAGAAATAAAAAAATACAATGGATTAAAATTATTTCTCAGAGATTCGGATCTTAGTTTTCCCGTAGATCAATATAATGATGATGATGAAAAAACAGATTGGGCCGGATTCCTTATCAATGATAAAAACACTAATCAAAGCTTTGAAATATTAAGAACTGAACAATATCCTCAACAACTCATGGCAATCGTTATAAAAGATGATCAGGAGAAACTGATACCTCTTGTCGAGGAATTTATTTTGGAAATAGATGAAAATAATAAAAAAATACTAATGAATTTGCCTGAAAACCTTATATAGCTCAATCTTTCAACATGTCAGGACGTCTTTCCTTAGTTCTTTTAAGACTTTGATCCATTCTCCATTCTTTTATTTTTTCTTCATGACCCGACAGCAATATTTCAGGCACTTTCCATCCTTTAAAATCCGCCGGTCTGGTATATTCGGGAGGAGCCAGCAAATTGTCCTGAAAAGAATCATTCAATGCGGATTCTGCATCGTTAAGAACGCCCGGTATCAGTCTGACAATCGAATCCACAACTATTGCCGCAGCCAATTCACCACCTGAAAGCACATAATCACCTATAGATAACTCCATTGTCACAAAATGTTCCCTAATTCTTTCGTCAATTCCCTTATAATGACCGCAGATCAATAAAATATTACTTTGCATCGACAGATAGTTAGCAGTACTTTGGTCATATGTTTTACCATCAGGAGTGAGGTAAATTATCTGATCATATTCCTTGTCTTTCTGAAGATCAGTAATGCAATTGTACAACGGCTCAACCATCAAGACCATTCCTGCACCACCTCCATAGGGAGTGTCATCGATCTGTCCATATTTATTCAGGCTATAATCACGAAGGTTGATAACATTGATCTCTACCAGCGACTTATCTTTTGCTCTTTGTACAATAGAATGATTCAGTGGGCTTTCCATCAAACCGGGAACTGCTGAAATAATATCAATGGTCATCATAATTTACAAATAAGAAGGATATAAACAAAAAGTGAGGAAACACACCGAACCGCTCAACTTCCTACCCTTGCTGCATTTCTGCCCTGGGGGGATTCAGAAGGAGCTGGCCGTATGCCCCTCACAGCCTGCAAAATTACAACTATTTTTCATCTAAAACAAAATTTAACCTAATATTTTAATAAACTTTTTCCACAAACATTTATCATAATCAGGCATGGAAGTAAAAACCATCCTTTCTTTTTTAACAGGATGAATAAAACTCAGACTATGGCAATGCAAACATATACTTCTATCCTTGATTTTTGTTCTCGAACCATATTTAAAATCCCCTGCAACAGGATAGAATGCTTTACTAAACTGAGATCTGATCTGATGTGATCTGCCTGTGATTAAATGAATATTTACAAGAGAAAGATCTTCGATCACTCCTATAAGATTAAATTTAAGCTCTGCTTTTTTACTATTATTTACCGGTTTGGGATATGCTTTTACCACATTATGAATATTATCCTTCACCAAATAATGTATTAATTCACCTGATTTAATATTCATTTTCCCGTCCAGTATCGCATAGTACTTTTTATCAAATTCTTTGGCTTTCAACGAAACGGTTAGACGCGTCAGTGCTTTAGAAGTTCTGGCGAATACCATAACTCCACTTGTTGGCCTGTCCAATCTATGAACTAAACCGAGAAATACATTTCCGGGTTTATTATACGTTATTTTTATATAATCCTTTACAATCTCAAGAATACTATCATCATTGGTCTTATCTTTCTGTGATAATATCCCGGCAGGTTTATTCACTACTATAACATGATTATCCTCATAAAGTATATCTACATTATTTTGTTCATTAATCTCCAAAATCATATGTTTTTTCAGGGTATTTCCCTTTAAATCCCTGATAGAAGTTCTTTAATATTTTATATTCTTCTTCGTATGTATCAGCAGGATTATGAGGTTTGTCAAAAATGATTGTTTTAGAAGGATAATCAATTGCAACCAACTGTATTTTTATCCCTGTCGCTTTAGCAATCGTATAAAACCCTGTTCTCAACCTTTTAACTTTACTTCTGGTTCCTTCCGGAGTAAAAGTTATTCTTATTTCATCCTCATTGTTAATAATATTTATAATCTGATCTACAACACTTCCTTTTTTCTTAGCAGGATCTCTTTCAACCGGATACCCTCCCAAATATCTCATTATAAAGCCGTATGGTGGTTTGAACAGACTTGATTTTCCCACAAATTTCACTTTCATTCCCAATTTCCATCTTGCCAGTAAACCCAAAGGAAAATCCCAATTTGAAGTATGTGGCATTACAACAAACATAAGCTTCTTATCAGGAGCTTTACCTCCTTGTATTTTCCAACCAAATACTTTCAAAATAATTGAAGCAATTAATTTTTTCATTTGTATATTTTAATGTTCTATTTTTCATCAAAACCAGGAAGTTGTCTTTCTTCTTCTACGACGACGAGTTGTCTTTATTCCTAATACACCTAACAAACCTCTTGTTAATTCCCTTGCTACGGTTCTGCCTATTTGTCTTGTTGTAGTACTTGTAAGAATTTTTTCCAAAGTACTTTTTTCTCTTTTTCTACTTCGGTTCAATTCTTTATAACTTTTTTCAACTTCTGCTTTATGTTCATCTTCTCTGGCTGCTTCCATCTTTGCCGATAATAATTCATAAGCACTTTCCCTATCTACAGGAGTATTATATTTTTTAATCAATTTAGACTGATTAATAATATAATTGATCTCATCATCAACCAAAACATCCATCCTTGACTGAGGTGCTCTCAGATAGGTGTGTACCAATGGCGTGGGTATTCCTTTTTCATTCAAAGCAGTTACGATAGCTTCACCTATCCCCAGCCTTGTAATCAGATCATCTACCTCATAATAATCTGTAAGAGGATAATTTTCAGCTGCTTTTTGTATTGCTTTTCTGTCTTTTGCCGTAAATGCTCTCAACGCATGCTGAACCTTCATTCCTAACTGACTAAGTACCTCATCAGGAATATCGGTAGGGTTTTGTGTTACAAAAAATATCCCAACGCCTTTGGATCTAATAAGTTTCACTATAACCTCAATTTGATCCAAAAGAGCATCACTTGCTTCTTCAAATACAAGATGTGCTTCATCAATAAAGATAACCAGTTTAGGCTTATCAAGATCTCCTTCTTCAGGAAAGATCGAGTATATCTCAGCAAGCATTTGCAACATAAATGTTGAAAACAATTTTGGCCTGTCCTGAAGATCTGTCAACCTCAATACCGAAACAATCCCCTGCCCTTCACTGTCTACTCTTAAAAGGTCATTCACATCAAAAGACGGTTCACCAAAAAACACTTCCGCTCCTTGTTGTTCAAGTTCAACGATCTTTCGAAGTATAGTACCCATTGAAACGGAAGACATTGTACCGTAAGTCTCTACAAACTCTTCTTTTCCGTCATTGCTTAAATATTGTAATACTTTTTTAATGTCCTTTAGATCTACCAATGGAATATCATTATCATCACAATACTTGAAAACCACAGCTATAATTCCTGCCTGAGTATCATTTAAACCCAAAATCTTGGAAAATAATATAGGTCCGAATTCAGATACAGTTGCCCGTAATCTTGCTCCTTTCTCATTGGAAAGCGTTAAAAATTCTACAGGACTTCCTGACGGGATATATGGTAAACCAATTTTCTCATGTCTTTCTAATATTTTAGGATGCCTGCTACCCGGAACAGCTATTCCACTCAAATCTCCCTTGATATCCATCACCAAAGATGGAACACCATTGGCAGATAATTGCTCCGCCATAATTTGCAATGTCTTTGTTTTCCCTGTTCCTGTTGCTCCGGCAATCAAACCATGCCTGTTGAAAGTCTTCAGTGGCAATCTGACAAAAGTATCTGTCAGCACTTCATCGTCCAATTTTGCAGCTCCCAATATAAATGAGTCCTTCTTAAAATGATAACTATTATTAATTAATTCTATAAATTCTTCTTTTTTATTCATTATTGCTATTATTTTATGTATTACAAAAATAGAAAATTTTTTATTACGTTAATTATCTTTATGTTATTTTTATACGGTTAAATTATTTTATATGCATAAAACGGCAAAACTTCTTTTCTTTTTGATCATTCCATTTATCATAAATGCACAAAAAAGTACAATTTTTGGTGTTATTACTGATGCAATAACCAAAGATCCGGTAGAAGTAGTTACAGTTTTTATTGATGGAACTACCACAGCAGTCCAAACAGATATTAGGGGATTATACAAATTGGACATCCCTGCTAATAAAAGTCTGGATATAATTTATTCAAGAATAGGATATAAAAAAACAAAATTTCATATTAAAGGTCTTGCTACAAATGAAAAACATCAGATAAATGTTTCAATGATGCCGGAAGAAAGCAAATATGAAGTTACAATAACCGAGAGCAGAATTGAAGATGTGGGAATGATAAGAGAAGATATTGAAGAAATGAAACTTTTACCGATTACTTCCGGTAATTTTGAAAGTGTTTTGCCTAGTATCGCCCTTGGAACATCAACCGGAACAGGAGGAGAATTATCCTCACAATACAATGTCCGGGGAGGTAATTATGACGAAAATTTGGTTTATGTCAATGATTTTGAGATCTTCAGACCTCAGCTTATTCAAAATTCAGAGCAGGAAGGATTGAGTTTTCCAAATCCCGACCTTATAAAAGACTTGTCTTTTTCATCCGGTGGATTTGAAGCAAAATACGGTAATAAAATGTCTTCCGTACTTGATATTCATTACAAAAGACCAACTATTTTCAAGTCATCAATATCCCTGAGTCTCCTTGGTGCAAATGCTCATTTGGAAGGAAGTACAAAATTGGGAAAAAACAAATGGAATAAATTAAGAGTTTTAACAGGGGTAAGATATAAAGATAACCGGTATCTTCTTAACAGCCAGACAAAAAAAGGAGAATATGTCCCCACATTCACTGATATTCAAACATTTATCACTTACAATATATCTAAAGATCTGCAAATAGGATATTTGGGTAATTATAATGGTAATATTTTCAGATTGAAGCCAAAAAGCCAACAGGAAGTTACAGGTACCATTAAAACAGCAATAAGATTTACAACATATTTTGAAGGAAATGAAGTAGATGAATTTAATAGTTTGATGAATGGGCTTTCATTCACCTATGTACCGGAAAGAAAGAAAAATCCTTTTTATTTAAAATTATTAGGTTCGTCATATATAGGAAATGAATCACAAAATTATGATATTTTGGGAGAATATCGCTTAAGTCAGATCGAAACAAATTTCGGAAGTGATAAAGCGGGAGAAGAGATAAGTTTATTAGGAATAGGTGCTCAACATAAATATACTCGTGACTTCCTTTATTCTGAAATATCTACAATCAGGCATACAGGAGGAATAGAACTAAATCAATTCAGCACTTCAGGAATTGAAAGTTCACATTTTATTCAATGGGGAATGAATTATAGAAAAATGTATTTCTTTGATAAAATAAATGAATGGGAAAGGCTTGATTCAGCTGATTATTCTATTCCTTATACAGATTCTATCGTATCTTTACAATATGTATTGAAGAGCAAAAATAAATTGCATAAAGACAATTTCGGTGGATATATTTCGGATACATATTTCAGAAAAAACAATAAACATGAGATAAAAGCAACAGCCGGAATAAGGTTTATGTACAGACCTCTTTCAGGTGAGTTTCTCACAAGCCCCAGATTCCAGCTATCATATAAACCGCTACAATGGAAAAAAGATATTGCCTTGAAACTTGCAGGGGGGATTTATTATCAACCGCCCCATTATAAAGAACACAGAAGAAGGGATGGAACTTTGAACCTGGATCTGAAATCTCAGAAATCCATACATATTTTAGCCGGTTTAAGTTATGATTTTTACTGGAAGAAAATAAGTAATAAAAAAATGAAATTGATATCCGAAATTTATTATAAAAGGCTGGATAATCTTGTTTCTTATAATTATGACAATGTCAGAATTATTTACTCGGGAGAGAATGATTCAAAAGGATATATTACCGGTATCGATTTGAGATTAAATGGAGAATTTGTCCCCGATGCCGAATCCTGGATCAATATTTCAATTATGCAGGCAAAAGAAAAAATAAATGGTATTCAACATAAAAAATGGGTAGATACGGCATTGGTAAATACGCAATATGTACCCCGCCCAACTGACAGACTTGTCAATGTTTCATTATTTTTTCAGGATTATTTCAAAAATAATAAAAACTTTAAAGTACATTTTAACCTCAACTTAGGTACCGGATTACCATTTGGATTTAAAGATGATAATTTAGTAGTAAGAAACAATTACAGATATCCTCCATATCGAAGAGTAGATATAGGATTTTCATATTTACTTTGGGATAAAACCATGAAAAGCCACAAGCCACTGCATCCATTGAGATTTACAAGAAATACATGGGTCAGTCTTGAAGTTTTCAATCTACTTGGTATCAACAATCCTTCTTCCGTGAATTGGGTAAGAACCATAACGGGAGGATATTATGCTATCAAAAATACTCTTACGTCAAGAAGAATTAATTTGAGATTTAAAATGGAAATATAATTTTATTGTAACTACTCAGGTCAAATATTTAGTATAAGCAAAATATAATACGTTGAAACATCGTATTAGCATAATAATATTTTCAAAACTTTCTATTTAGAACCCTTTCTTATTTCCCTTAAAAGGGAAAGGATAATTGAGAAAATATTATTATGCTTTCAACTCTCAGATAATCAATAAATTAAACCACCTGAGTAGTTACATTTTATTTATATTCTGTTATACAGGAAATATTCTATATCTTAAGTGCTTTTGTCAAATCCACTTGCTCCGGAACCAAAGAAGATGCATCACCTTTTACTCTGATTATTTCCCTTACTATTGTTGAACTGATATGACTGTACTTAGGTCTGCTGATCAAAAAGACGGTTTCAATTTCTTTATTAAGTTCATGGTTCAATTGAGCTATTGTCTTTTCATAATCAAAATCAGAAGCATTTCTCAATCCCCTGATAATATATTTAGCTCCGACTTTCTTACAAAATTCAACAGTCAAACCATGAAACTCCCTAACTTCTATTTTGCTTTCGTCTTTAAATACGTTATTTATCCATTCTATACGCTGTTCCAATGGAAATAATTTGTTTTTACTTGTATTCACCCCAATTGATATTATTATTTTATCAAATAAAGGACAAGCTCTAAGTATTAAATTGACATGACCTATTGTAATCGGATCAAATGAACCGGGAAATACGGCTATTTTCATTTACTTATTAATTTATGTGTAACTACTCAGGTAGAATCATTTTGATAGAAAAAACCTCTTTTTTTCATTTCAAAAGCGCCCTGCCTCAGTAATTACAATTATGTAAAACTTATCTGTCAGTTAATTTCTTGTTGAATTCCGCCTCTGAAACGAATTTATCATCCTGGATCATTTTCAACATTTCTTTGGGGTTTATTTTATTTTTATCAAATCTTATCAGCCAATATTCATTGGAATCCCCTATCCTTTTCATTAATCTTACTCCGTATTTTTTATACTTCTGAAGCCACCTGGACATTATCATACCCTCACCCGACTTAACAATAATTTGGTTTTCAATTATTTCTTCTCCTCTTTCAACAATATTGGGTTTTTCGGTCATAATCCAGCCATCTTTTGAATTAGCCAGTGTATCCAGTTTTATCATTAATTCTTTTAACTTATCAGGAAATTGTGATTTCCCCTTGATCGTTTTCACTTTATCTTCATCGGAAAAAGATATAGTTGTTGTAGGTGCGTCTACCAAATCCATTCCATAAGTATCATCAAATCTCCAGAATCTGTTTTTCCTGAATGACTTTACCAAATCCGTATAAGTTTTTTTATCCAGAGTCTTTTCGTGTTTCCCGTTTTTAGTGGTATATCTTCTACCATTATACTTCACCAGACCTGTATTATAAATTGTCATGGTAAATATAGGACATTTCCCAAAGCACGGACCTTTACTATATACTATTACAGGAGATGCTTTCTGAGGATCGGACTCCATTTTAACAGTACTACATGCACCAAAAACAAATATACTTATCAAAGCTATAACAAAAAGATTTTTCATATTATTAATTTTTTTTATTTAATATAATTGTAACTACTCATTTCACGTATTTCTCTTTTTTTCAACGCAAATTAAACAAATATTAATTGAATTTATTGTTAAAAAACAATAATCTTTTTAGTATTATAATTATTTCCTAATCTTAACTGTACCAGATAAATCCCCTGATTAAAAAAAATATGCCTGATATTTTTCACTGTTTCTCTTTTATCAATCTTTCCCGAATAAACTTTTTGACCACTGATATTAAAAATTGCAACATCTATATTATCATCGGTCATAAAGCCTTTGACCAAAGAAATATTGTTATTGTATTGATATAATTTTATAACTTCAAACAAATCCGTAACTACCCGGGCATCACATAAAGAATTATTTTCAATTAAAGTTTTTCTGTAAATATTTATTGATGCTCTAATCCTTTCTGCCTGACCTTTAGTAAACATAAGACTACAATCATCATCGGTATAATCCATATAATTCATATACATATCCAATGATCCACAGGAAAACTTATCTCCAACAGGACATCCTGTATAATAATTGTCCTGCAATGGTGTATCATCAACCTCATCATCATTTTCACATCCGGGAGCATTGCCCCAGATATGGTATAAATTAAAATAATGCCCCATTTCATGAGCAATCACTTTTTTATTCTTACTGTTTATTTGTAAATTATTTATATTTATAACTATTCCTTCTTCATTCCTATAGTCAGCATCTATGCCAGGAAATGTCGAAGTCCCGTTGTTATAAGCCATTTCACCAATCCACACATTTATATATTTATCAGTATCCCATGAATCAGAACCACCAAAAGAATTATGTTTTATTTTCATCCTTTTATTATCCTCGTCTAAATACTCATCCGCAAAATTCTTTTTATCTGTTGTATAAAAAAGTATTCCTTTTATTACTTTACCTGAAACAACTTTTTTACCAATACAAAAATTTATTCCTGTATTACCTACCAGTCCGGAAAAAGTATCAGGAACATATTTTATATCATAGTTACCGGCCGAAAAAGCTTTATTTAAAATATCAAGTTGTTCATAGATATCCGGCAACTTTACCTTGAAATCAGCATTTTCTCTGTTAAAAACATGAAAAACTACCGGGATTGTAATTTCATCTCTTAATTCAATATTTCCGGCAACAGATGACAATTTCTTTTCATTATCAGATAAAAAAACAGAATAATCTGATTTATTTGAAAAATACTTAATTCGTTCGGTTGCAAAAGAACATTTATTAGTTTGAGCATTCAATTGAACAAAAATGAATAAAAACAATATTTGTGTCAGATACTTCATATAATTAATAACGCCCAAATTAATGTTATTTTAAAAAATTAACAATATCATTGACGTTAGGTTCAAGTATAATTTCTGTTCTTCTATTCTTTGATTTATTAGATTCTGTATCATTTGGAACAAGGGGTTGATACTGTCCTCTTCCGGCAGCAGTAATCTGTTGAGGCATCAGTCCGTTTTTTATTAAAACATCTGTTACAGCCAAAGCTCTTTTTGTGCTCAATTCCCAGTTCAATTTGGGAGAACCATCTGTATCAGTATGTCCTTCAACAATAATATGTATAGATGGTTCTGTTTTTAATGCTTTAGCGACATTGATCAAAGCCGACTTACCTTTGGAATCCAATTTATTACTCCCTTTGGCAAACAAAAGATTCTGACTCAATGATATATACAATCTGCCATCTTTCCTTTTTTCTACCATTATATCATCATTGGAATATCCAGAAAGAACGTTTTTAATTTTTTTCTTAATAGCTGTTAACTTATCATCTTTCATTTGAATCAGAGTCCTCAATGAGTCTATCTTATGCTCTCTTAATTCCAGATCGCTATTAAGCAGCTGCTGCTTTAATTTCTGGTTATTCAGATCACTTTCCAGTTTTCTTAGACTTCTTTCTTTTTCAGCAAGCAATTTTTGTTTTTGAGCCAGTTCTTCTGACAAATTGGATTGCTCTGAGAATGCTCTTTCCAGCAGTTTATTGTTTTCCATCAACATTTTATCATAATCATGTTGACATTTATTATACATTTCTTTTGATGCGGTAAGTTTTGTATTTAACTCATACATCAATTGTTCTGTTTTATCTATTTTGTCTTTCAACAATTTTATTTCCGCTTTATCTTTTTTATTTTGTTCTTTCAGATACTTTAATGAGTTATTCTCTCTCATCAAACTATACTTTTCTTCTTCCACTTTCTGGTATTTTGAAGGTAAAACACAGGATCCAAAAAACATTAAAATTACCAGCAAAAAATATAATCTATTTATCATAATAACACTTTATTTTTGCAAATGTATAAATAATTAGCTTAATAAATTAAAAATCTTCTATTTCCTCAAATCTCTTAGTTTCTCAAACAAGGATTTTTCTTCAGCAGTAAGATTTTTTGGTATCAATATATTTGTAACCAGATACAAATCACCGTAAGAACCGGACATATTGTATTTAGGCATACCTTTACCCTTTATTCTGAAAACTTTTCCATTCTGAGTTCCTGCAGGAATTTTTATTTTCACTTTTTTATGGTCCAGGGTTTCAACTTCCATTTCCCCTCCCAATACAGCAGTATATAAATCAACATCAAGTTTTTTTCTTAAATCCGTACCATTGCGTTCAAAACCTGTATTATTGGATATTCTAACTTCTATATATAAATCACCCGGAGACCCCCCGTTTCTTCCGGGCGCTCCTTTACCTTTTATTTTCAATTTCTGTCCGTTTTTCACACCGGGTTTAAATTTCACCCTAATCTTTTTACCTCCCAGTTCTATTAACCTGCTTGTACCATGATAAGCCTCTTCCAATGTTATTTCAGCAATAGCAGAATAATCCTGTCCCTTTGTTGCTCTAGCGCTTCTGCCTGTAGTAAATCCTCTACCGCTTCCACCAAAAAACATATTGAAAAAATCGGAAAAATCAGAATCTCCACCAAATTCAAATTGTGTTCCTCCTCCTCCAAATTTAAATCCACCGTAACCTCCGGCTCCGCCAAAATCATAATTTGCTCCTGCTCCTTGTCCTGAATGTTGAAATTTTTCCCAGTCATGTCCATATTGATCATATTTTTTCCTTTTTTCAGGATCAGACAATACAGTATATGCTTCGTTAATTTCTTTAAATTTCTCTTCAGCCTGCTTATTACCTTTATTTTTATCAGGATGATATTTTACCGCCAATTTTCTATATGCCTTTTTAATTTGCTTTTCATCTGCATTTTTATCAATCCCTAATACTTTATAATAATCAATGTATTTCATATGTTTATTTTTTATTTTTTATTTTCATTTTCCTAACATATTTTAAATAAAATAAGTTCTATTAAAACAAAAATTGAATCTTTTTTTTTTTACAAACAATTTTATATTTTATTAGTAATTACTCAGGTAGAGTACTTTTCTTTGTGAACCTTTGTGCTCTTTGTGCCTTTGTGTCTAAAATCTCAATAAACTAAAATAGACACAAAGCCACTAAGTACACAAAGTAACACTATTAATTTCAACTTCATGTAAA
>JALVEG010000210.1 GCA_027031145.1 Saprospiraceae bacterium
AGAATCTTTCAATTCATTTAATAAATATTTTTTTTCTTCAGGATCCTTTTCCAGTACTACTGCGGGATAGCCACCATAAATAAGATATTCATTCAGATAGCTTAATATGCTTCTTTGATAAAGAGATTTATAATTTGGCTCTTTAACCATTAACTGAATTTCACTATTTAATCCTTCTTCTTCTTTGAAACTTAAAAATTCATTAAATGATAATGGATATAAATGAAATATCCTTTTTCTGCCGGCTAGAGAATCCGTAAACTTCTTATCGATATAAAAAGCACTACTGCCTGTAGCTATAATTTTCACATTAATATCATATTCATCATAAATATATTTCAAAAAATTGGACGGGTCGGACAAATATTGTATTTCATCTATCAATATGTAAATCCTTTTATAAGAACGACCTTCGATTATCTTCTGTGGTGTACCCGAGACCCAATCAAATATCAAATCCGGTTTACTGTTTACAGCAGAAAGCAGTATTTTATCTTCAAGATTGACATAAGTAACTGTTTCATCTCTTTCTTTGAGATTTTTATATAGTTGCCTTAGCAATGTGGTTTTACCAACCTGCCTTGCTCCTGTGATTATTGTATAGGCTTTGCTACTAAGATGCTTTTCAATAGTTTTATATAAATATCGATAACGCATAATTGTTTTTTATTACAAATATACGATGATTTTATTTAAAATACGATAATATAGGATTAATAATCCTAAAATATACGATAAAACAGGAAAATAAATCCTAAAATATCATTTTATTATATCAATACAAAATAACAATAGTGTTTTGAGAATTATTTAATACCTTTGGCACTACTTCAAGTACTTATAAAAAATGTATAAATATTACCACAAAAGATATAAACAAAGGATTACCAGAGACACAGTAATTGCATTGTTTGTTGCTATATTTTTTATTTTTATAGCATTGGTTACAATCCAAACACAAAAAGCACAGATAACAGTATTGGCACTAATAATATTAATATTCGCTATTGTATATTATTATCTTGTTTATGAACCTTTGTCAATATGGAAAAAAGTATTGAATACTCCATTTCCTGATTCCTGGAGGAAGATATTGAATGAAAATGTAAAATTTTATACCACACTTCCTGAAGATGAGAAGGACTATTTTGAAAAAAGAATACAATATTTTCTGGAAACAAAAAAAATAACCGGTGTCGATACTGAAATTGATGATAAAATAAAGATATTTATAGCTGTCAGTGCAATATTGCCGGTTTTTGCATTCCCTGATTTTGAATATGACAATATCAATGAGATACTTGTTTATCCAAACTCATTTGATGAAGAATACAACACAGGAGACAGAGAAAAAATACTTGGTATGGTAGGGAACGGTGCCATGAACAGAATGATGATTCTGTCAAAACCGGATATTTTGAATGCTTTTAGCGGAAAACGTACCGTTCACAATGTTGCTTTACATGAATTCGTTCATTTGATAGATAAAGAAGATGGGGCTATTGACGGTATTCCTGAAATTCTAATTGATAAAGCATTTGTATTGCCATGGATGCGTGAACTAAAAATAGCAGAAAGCAAGATCAAAAGACATAAATCTGATATCGATCCTTATGCTTTAACAAATAATTCTGAATTTTTAGCTGTAGCAAGTGAATATTTTTTTATGTCGCCAGTGAAATTCAAGAAAAAACATCCTGAACTTTACAAATATTTTTCAAAGATATACAGGAGAAAATTAAAGAGTGATAAAAGTAACTACTGATAAAAAATGAATATATTTGTAAAATTATGCGCTGTATAAAATCGATTATATTACTTATTTTATTTGCTTTTTCATTTTCTGCTTGTGAATCTGATTTGATTGATATGGATGCTATCAATAATGAGGTAAATACAAAATTGAAAAGAAAAATTGCTATAAAGATCAAAGATTGCAGACAAAAGGCTCTTGAAGATGCAGAAGTATATGTAGATTCAATCATTGCCAATATAACACACGATTTTATAAAAAAAGATATTGATTTTCCTGAAAAACCACAAAGAGACACCGAAATTATAAATTATCAAATCAAAGTTGATTCCGTTAATATAAAAAGACTTACAGATAGCTTGAATTTAATAGCTGACAGTTTAAATATAAAATGAGAATGATATATGAAGAAGAACTTGACTTTAATAGAAGCCCTTATTCCCGTTATATTTCTAGTGGCATTGTTGGCCTACAATGTACAAAAGGTATTCGGAGATGAAGCATTGTCAGGATCCAATCAGTTCGCATTGTTGTTGGGAGCTTCAATTGCTGCTTTGATAGGGTTCAAAAACAAAGTCAGTTTTGAGGATATGATGGACACGGTTGCAAAGAATATCAAATCAACCAGCAGTGCTATTTTGATATTGTTATTTGTAGGAGGATTATCAGGCACCTGGCTGTTGAGTGGAATAGTGCCAACAATGATCTATTATGGATTGCAAATATTGAATCCGACTATTTTTCTTGCTGCATCGGTCGTAATAGCATCTCTGATCTCTTTGGCAACAGGTAGTTCCTGGAGTACGTCAGCCACAGTAGGTATTGCATTGATCGGTATTGGAAAAGCTCTTGGTATCAATGAAGGAATGATAGCAGGAGCTGTTATTTCGGGAGCATATTTTGGAGATAAGATTTCTCCGTTATCCGATACTACCAATTTAGCTTCAGCAGTTGCAGGTACTGATCTGTTCACTCACATCAGATATATGTTGAAGACTACAATTCCTTCCATTACAATTACCCTGATATTATTTATTATTCTTGGATTCTATCAAAAGAGTTCTGGAGATAGTGTAAACATAGACATTATGTTGTCTTCGATCAAAGAATCTTTCAATGTGACGCCCTGGCTATTAATTGTTCCGGGAATAGTGATTTTTTTGATTATAAAAAAAACAGAACCTCTTATCGCTTTAATGCTTGGCACATTGTTGGGGGGACTGTTTGCAATAATATTTCAACCGCATATCATCGAAAAATTTGCAGAAATAGACAAGATAGATTTTCATGCGGCATATAAAGTAGTGATGAATTCAATTACAACCGATACGGTTATCGAGACTTCAAATGAAAGATTGAATGATCTGTTTACTTCAGGTGGAATGGCCGGAATGCTGGGAACTATCTGGCTGATACTCTCTGCGATGGTATTCGGCGGTATAATGGAAGCCATTGGAGCTTTGAATGCAATCAGTTCTTCTCTTTTGAGGGTAGCCAAAGGAGATTTCGGAGTATTTGCCAGTACAGTAACAACATGTATATTTTTTAACGGAACGGTTTCAGATCAATATCTTGCTATTGTTGTTCCGGGAAAAATGTATAAAACCGCTTTTGACGAAAAAAATCTTAAATCCGAAAATCTAAGCCGTACTCTTGAAGACAGCGGAACCGTCACTTCGGTTTTATTTCCATGGAATACGGGGGGAGCATACAATTCCAGGGTCTTGACAGTTGATACTTATCACTATCTGCCATTTGCTTTTTTCAATTTAATCAGCCCCTTGATGACATTGATTTTTGCTTACTTCAAGATTGGTATTAGAAAAATAAAAGATAAGTAACAGAATTCTTAATTTATTTCTTCGATTTTATAACCTTTATTTTTCCATTGATTGATTATTTTTTTCAATTCCTCCACCATATAATAAGATTCAAATATAAAATCAATTCTT
>JALVEG010000211.1 GCA_027031145.1 Saprospiraceae bacterium
TATTTTATACAGCTTTAACATTTAGGCAATATTATTATTTGTTATTACAATAAATCTTAAAATATTATTTTTGTCAGGGATTTTAATATATATGTAGCAGTTAATTTGCACATTACAGGGTGTAATGACGAAATAAATTTCACAGGACAATAATACTTTCAATAAATCCGAAATGATTTTCTTTCATTTTTTTGTATCTCCTCAGGTAATAATAATTGGGCTAAAGCCCATAAATAGTGCTTAGAATTCTACAATCCGTCAGCTAAAGCTGACGGTAAAATCGCACCACAAATTACCGTCTGCTTTAGCTGACGGAGTTTGATAAGTTCTGATATTTAGGGCTTTAGCCCGATAGCAAACAAGCTGAGTAGTTGCGTTTTTTTTTACGTCAAATAAATTTGACATTCCAGGCATTTTTAATCGCCGGAGACTAAGGGGTAGGTCTTCGCCATGCGCCTTTGATAAAGCTTCAGCGTAAGCATAAAAAGACTTCGACCATCGGCGAAGGCGATCCAAAGTTCAAAACACCAAACAAGGAACAAAAGAACAATATGCGGATAGTTTACCTGAATGAATTCTTAAAATTCAGGACATACCAATCCTTCATTTGTTTGCTCTCCAAGATAACTTAAAGAAAATTCAAAAGTATGCAAATTCCTTCTGGAGTTGATAACATGAGTCATTACAACATCATAAGAGAATCCCATCATGAAATTTTTGTACTGAAGTCCAAAAAAAGGAACTATTGAGCCAACATTAACTGATTCCAAATCTTTAATCACATGCCCGCTTAATCCAAAATGAAGCGCAACAACATCCCAGTTAAAAGAAGTCATTTTAAGATTTGATCCGGCTTCAAAATCCATATATGGTCCTTGCTTAACAAACCTGATACGCGGCTGCCAGGTAGTAAAAGACCTGGTTTTTAAATCCATTGAAGCATGATATGTAATCTTAGGGTAAAGCTCGTTGTTATTTTCTATGTTTTCAGATTTCCTGTAAAAAGAAATATTTGGACTTGCAAAATGTTGATAAGCAATTCCTGTACCTATTTTTATGCTATTATTGGGAGAAATGGTATAATACAATCCAAGAGAAAAATCCCCTACGGCAAAATTATTTGAAAATCCGGGTTCGGCAGTTGGAAAAGAATATGAACCTACTTTATCGAACATATCTTCAAAAGTAAGATGCTCCCTGTTAATATTTTTTTGCAATATTCCTCCCTGGAAGCCAACACCAATAAATTGTTTTGTCCTGAATCCAAGCGCCTTATGGTATGAAATACTAAGAGAGATCAAATTTGTATTAAAATCATACAGATCGACCCTGTCATTGATAAAATAAATGCCTATTCCCAAAACATCCTGGGAAAATTTATTGAATGCCCTGAAATTATATTTTATATCAGAAGATATCGCATAAGTCTTGAAAATATTATTCAATCCACCTCTTCCCTGCTCTCTGTATTGAGTCGAAACTCTGACAAAACCGTTAAACAGTCCTGTCAAAGCAGGATTAAGATAGGTTCCGGATACATAAGCCTGACTAAAACTTATATCCTGAGAATACCCAAGTCCGGAAAAAAATAATATAATAATTATATAGATATTGCGCATAATTTAAAATTTCGGCAAAATTAAAACTTTATTTTAGTGTTTTTTAATGTATCTGCATTTTTTATTTCAAAACAGTATCAAGATATAACTAATCTAATAAAATATTATTATTTGATTTGAAACAAAATTGATAAAAACAATCTAAAATGTAATCACTCAGGCGGAATCATTTTGATTGAGAAAACCATTTTTTAATATTCTGCAATAATATATTTATCGTAATATTATTTAGTGTGATTTCAAATAACAAAATAAAATTTATTTTAATAGGCTACATTTTGGGTTTTGCCAAATATAAGTTTTATTTTTGCATCATAAATCAATCATATGAAGATTATGATTATTTTTTTAAATTAATTTTATCATTTTATTAAACATTTAACCATGGCAAAAGAATATAATTTTAATGATTTCATGAATGAGCTTAAAAAGCAAAACCCTAACCAACCTGAATTTCATCAGGCAGTTCATGAAGCAACTGAAGCAATTATCCCTTATATCAACGAGCATCCTGAATATCATGGATTAAAGATATTGGAAAGATTGAGCGAACCCGAAAGAGTAATTCAATTTAGAGTTGTTTGGACAGATGACAACAACAAAATCCAGATAAACAAAGGATACAGAGTAGAATTTAATAGTGCTATCGGACCATATAAAGGAGGATTGAGATTTCACCCGACTGTAAATTTGAGCATTCTTAAATTCTTAGGATTCGAACAAGTTTTGAAAAACAGTTTAACAACATTACCTATGGGTGGTGGTAAAGGTGGATCGAACTTTGACCCAAAAGGAAAATCAGACAATGAAGTGATGAGATTTACTCAGGCTTTCATGTCAGAATTGTTCCGTCACATTGGACCTGACACTGATGTTCCTGCCGGTGATATCGGAGTCGGAGGAAGAGAAATAGGATTCTTATATGGAATGTACAAGAAACTCAGAAATGAATTTACAGGAGTATTGACAGGAAAAGGTCTTTCATGGGGTGGTAGCCTTATCAGACCTGAAGCTACAGGATACGGTTCAGTATATTTCATGAATGAAATGTTGCAAACAAAAGGTGATTCAATTGAAGGTAAAAAAGTATTGGTTTCAGGATCTGGAAACGTTGCTCAATACACAATTGAAAAAGTTTTGGATTATGGCGGAATTCCTGTTACTGCTTCTGATTCAAACGGTACTATTTATGATCCTGCAGGTATAGACAGAGAAAAACTTGCATTTATCATGGATCTTAAAAATAACAGAAGAGGAAGAATCAAAGAATATGCTGACAAATATGGTGTTGAATATATGGAAGGAAAAAGACCATGGCACATTCCTGCTGATCTTGCATTCCCTTCAGCTACTCAAAATGAGATCAATAAAGAAGATGCTGAGAATCTTGTTAAAAATGGTGTTATTGCTGTTTCAGAAGGAGCTAATATGCCTTCAACAAATGAAGCAATTGAAGTATACCAAAATGCTAAGATCTTATATGCTCCAGGAAAAGCTTCAAACGCAGGTGGTGTTGCAGTTTCAGGATTGGAAATGTCTCAAAACAGCCTAAGATTGTCATGGACAAGAGAAGAAGTTGATCAAAGATTACACAATATAATGAAAGATATTCACAAAAACTGTGTATTACATGGTAAAGATGGTGATTATGTTGATTATGTAAAAGGTGCTAATATTGCAGGTTTCGTAAAAGTTGCCGATGCAATGATAGCTCAAGGATACGTTTAGTAGTATTTTGTTAGAGAATAAATATTGAAGGGATTGCTTATATGCAGTCCCTTTTTTTGTATATTTTAAGAAAAATCATCCAATTTTATATAAAAACAGTAATATCCTGTAACTTTTTATAAAATTTTGCGTTATTATTGATGGTTGCACAAAAGTAAATTTCATTATGAAAAAACTATTTTTACAAAATAAATTATGGTCTGTTTTCTTTGCTTTGGCTTTTGTATCCTCCCTTTATCTTTTGCATGAATACAGAAATACTGCGGAAATCGCTTCAGCTTCTAAAATTTCACAACCGGTTATCGAACAAGAAACCTCAATCGATGAAGATGAATTTGAATCAACCGATTTTTATA
>JALVEG010000212.1 GCA_027031145.1 Saprospiraceae bacterium
GGATTAACAATATTAAGTGCTTTAATCTTTCTAGTAGTAAAAATAACGGAATATTCTCAAAAAATACATCATGGTTTTACCTTCAGTGGAAAGGAATTGGTAGAACAAGGAAAAAATATTGAAAGTACATATTGGGGGTTTTATTTTTTAATGACAGGACTCCACGCCTTTCATGTTTTAATAGGAGCTTTAGTATTATTTATTGTTATGATGGGAGCCAGAAAAGGAAAAAATTTTCATAGAATAGAAGCGGCAGGACTTTATTGGCACATGGTTGACCTTATCTGGATTTTCTTATTTCCATTATTGTATATCGCAAATTAAAATTTATAAAAATGAGTACAAAATTTCATAATGAAGGTTTAGCGCATGAGGTCGAATATCCGGCTTTGAATGATTATCACGGGCATCCGAATTATTTTAAGGTTTATTTGGCTTTATTATTATTATTCGGGATAAGTTTGGTCGCTTCTTATCTTGATAATTTTCTATTGATGGTAGTAATAGTTTTCACTGTATCTACCATTAAAGCATTATTGGTTATCAATTACTTTATGCATCTCAGATGGGAGCCTTTACCACTACAAATAATCATCTACATGGCATTGTTTACATTATCTGCCTTGATAATAGGAGTTTATTTTGACGTTACAGCTGTGCCAAGAGATGTATTTACCCAATAAATAAAATAAATATGGAAAAAAAGAAAACAAATATCCCCGGATTGAATATAGCATTTACTATAATAATCATTACCGAAATAATGTTTTTTGCAGGATTGGTAAGCGCATATATTATAGCTGCTTCAAAAGCAATGGATTGGCCTCCTGTGGACCAACCAAGGTTGGCACCCGCAATTTCTCTATCCAATATGCTCATTTTACTGTTAAGTGCAGTTGTGATGTATTTCTTTATTAAAAATTCTAAAAAGGGAATTAAAAATATTGCACTTCTTGGAATAACGATTTTGCTCGGAGTAATATTTTTGATTATTCAGGGAAGTGAATGGATAAATCTGATCAACTTCGGAATACAAACATCAGAAGGATTGTATGCATCTTATTTTTACAGTATTATTGCAGTACACGGAGTACATGTTTTAGCCGGTCTTTTGCTCCTTGTGATTTTATATTTTAAAATATATAAGGCTGATAATATAAGTGATAAACTGACTTTAATTACCTCATTTGGCATGTTTTGGTATTTTGTCTCATTACTTTGGCCTGTACTTTATTTTTTATTATATTTATATTAAAATGAAGAAAATTATATCTGTTATCATATTAACCATTGCTTTTTTAAACAATGGATTTTCATGTGCTGTTTGCCTGGGTGATTTTTCTGAAAATGAAATTATTGCTTATTCATTTTCTGTAATATTTATGATATCCATATTATTCATCATAATTTACTTTTTATACAAAAAGATCATCAATAACTACGATTTATAAAAATGAAAAAATATTTAATATACTTGTTTGCTTTGATAATTATTTTTACAATAATTTCTTGCAATAATCATCAAAAAGAACTTCCCTTTTTAGGTGTTCACACTTATCAGAACAATGATACCGTTTATTTTACATTACCTGAGTATAAATTCACAAGACAAGACAGTACTATTTTCGGTTCAGAGCAATTAAAAGGAAAGCCGTATATAGCTTTTTTCTTTTTCACTTCGTGTCCGTCTGTTTGCCCAAGAATGACGCAATCGGCAAAAAGAATTCAAAATTCACTGAATAATTATCTTGATAAATTCAATATTGTGTCATTTTCCATTGATCCTGACAGGGATTCGTTACCTAAATTAAGAAATTTTGCAAAAAAGTACGATGCTGATCTACATAACTGGCATTTTCTCAGAGGAGATGAACAAAAGATAAATGATATAGGCAAAAAAGGATTTTACCTTGGTATATCCAAAGATAAAAATGAACCCGGAGGTTATTTGCATTCTGAAAAAATGATACTTGTTGACAAGGATGGTCATCTCAGGGGTTATTATTCAGGAACAGATGCCGGAGAGGTCAAAGAACTGATACACGATCTTAAAACCTTAATTTTCAATAAATAGCCGATGCAGGAAATCAATCTCAAACCCGTCATAATTTGGTTGTATACAGGCGTTTTTCTGATAATATTAATGGTTGCAGTTGGAGGTTCAGTAAGACTAAACAATTCAGGATTATCAATAGTACACTGGAATCCCGTTACAGGCATTATCCCTCCTTTGGATGAGGTTGAATGGCAAAAAGCTTTTGATGATTATAAAAAAATACCAGAATTTAAAATAGAACACAATCATTTTGACCTTAATGATTTTAAAAGAATATTCTTATGGGAATATTTTCATCGACTGATTGCCCGTATCATCGGATTGGCATTTATTATCCCCTTTATTTTCTTCTGGATAAAAGGATATTTCCAGGACAAAAAACTATTTATCAGGATCTTGCTTATCTTCATTTTTGCACTCTTCCAGGCATGGATGGGATGGTATATGGTAAAAAGCGGTTTTTCTGACCGGACTGATGTCAGTCATTACCGGCTGGCTATTCATCTGTTTACAGCGACATTGCTTGCTTCATATATTTTGTGGACAGCTTTGAAATTAAATTTTTCAAAACTTAATATTAAAGCCAAACCTTTATTAAAAAACAGAAGCTATTTAATTATATTTATTGTTTCCATACAATTATTTTTGGGGGCATTTACTGCCGGATTAAATGCAGGATATTATTATGCGGATTATCCTTTGATGGGAGGAGAATGGTTCCCTACCCTTGCCCTGCATGGATTTAATACTCAGGGACTTTTAAGTTTGATAGATACACCTGCAATGGTACATTTCATTCACAGATGGTTTGCTGCTGTAGTTTTTATTTCAATAATTATCTACTACTATTATTTTAAGAAAAAAAACTATTCAAAACAGATAAATTCGATATTAAATTTAATTATTTTTTTAATAAGTTTACAATTCCTTTTAGGTATTTTAACCGTGCTTTCCCATATTAATATCTATATAGCAGTTATTCATCAGGTAAATGCTATTTTACTTTTTCTTTCGCTTATTAGTATAATCTTCTTTTCTATTGCAAATAAAAAAAAGTAAGTCTTCAAGTATCTACTCAGGTAGAATCATTTTAATTGAAAAAACCTCTTTTTTGTCATATTTTGCTATTTTTTTTGATATAGCGCC
>JALVEG010000213.1 GCA_027031145.1 Saprospiraceae bacterium
GGCAGCGATAGAGTTTAGACATATACCGTTTTTATGGGCGGATGACCTAAGTTCTTATGAATCAATAGCATATCTGCCATTCAGTATACCTATGTATGGTCAGCATGTCAGTTTATTTGCATTATTATGGGGTATTTCTTCGGTGATCTATGCTCATTATAATATGAAAAATATGGATATGGGTACTACCCAGAATCCTGCTATGAAATATATGCAATATGTAATGCCTTTGTTTTTTATAGTATTTTTTAATAGTTATGCGTCGGGTTTGACCGTATATATGTTTTTCAGTAATTTATTTACCATCATTCAAACTATTGTGACAAAGAAATTTATTTTGGATGAAGAAAAGATCAGGGAAAAACTGGAAATAAAGAAAGCAAAACCTAAAAAGAAAAGCAAGTTTGCTGCCAGACTGGAAGAGGCTATGAAGCAACAACAGGCCATGGCAGAACAAAAGAAAAAAGGTAAGAAAAAATAGGTTTTAAAAATAATTGTTTTTTATTGAACCTGAAATAATGGATAGAAAAGTTGGAGTTGTTGGAATGGGAAGTTTCGGAGCGGCATTATCAATGCTTCTCTCATGCAATACTGATGTCCTTATGTACAGTAGAAATTCAGAAAAAGTAAATAATTTTAATCAAACCCGGTTTTTTAAAAATGTCACTTTTTCAGAAAATGTTGTTGCCACAGATTCGCTTGAAGAAATAGCGGAAAAATGCGATCTTATTTTTATTGTGATCCCTTCTGCAAATTTGCGTAAACTTATGAAAAAGTTTGGCCCTATGCTGAACCCTTCCAAAATAATTATTCACGGGATCAAAGGACTTGACCTTGAGAGTTTGGATTTGGACAATATTGATATTGAAAAATTTAATAAAAAGAATGTCCGGTCTATGAGCAAAGTGATTTTGGAAGAAAGTTCAATAGTAAGAGTAGGTGCCCTGTCAGGACCGAATCTCGCTAAGGAAATTTTGGCAGGACAACCAACAGCAACTGTTATCGCCAGTGAATTTGAAGAAGTAATAAAAATAGGACAGGAAAAACTTTCAGGAGAAAAATTTTATGTTTTCGGTTCCAATGATATTAAAAGTGCTGAATTTGCCGGTGTATTCAAAAATATCATAGCACTTGGATCGGGTATTTTGGCAGGAAAAGGAATGGGTAAAAATATGCAAGCAATGCTTATTACAAGGGGATTGAGGGAAATGATAATTTTCGGAAAATTTCTCGGTGCCAAAAGACGTGCTTTCCTCGGTACCGCCGGAATTGGAGACCTGATAGCTACTGCAACTTCAGAATTGAGTCGAAACTTTTCTTTTGGTAAAAGACTCGGGCAGGGTGAATCTATGGAAGAAATACTAAATACTATGGATGAAGTTGTGGAAGGAGTCAGAACTTTGCAGATCGCCATGTTATTGGTAAAAAAATACAGTTTACAGACACCGATAACATATATAATGTACAAAATAGTATTTGACAATTATGACATTGATAAAGCGATATCCTACCTTATGAGATACCCTTATGCAGATGATGTAGATTTTATATAATCCGGTATATTTATTTATATGAATTGCAACTTATATGAATTGGAATTCATATAAAATATATTCATCTAATATGTTGTATATGTGGGTTTTACATCGCAATTCATAAATTTGCTTTGATGTTTTTTCTCAGTAATTTACTTTTTTAATGAACTTTATTTTTAAGATATTTTTTGCCGGATTATTAAATATGAAAATATCTCCGGCATTATTTATCGATATAGCGGAAGAAGCATTGTCGATATTTGATAAACAAGAGGAGCAAATAGTGATAAATGCTGCATTGCATACGGTAGAATACATAGAAAGCGGTAAGAATCCGCAATATTTGGAATCATTATCCCCGGATGAAGAAATAGCGGTAAAGGCGATAGTGGAAGAAGGGGGGTTGTGATATGGAAAAAGGCAAAAATTTTCCTAATCCTCGCCAGCGGGGGAATAAAAACCCTAAGTAAAAACCGTTATTCATAAAAACAAAATCAAATTTGAATTCAAAACTTTTTTATTTTGGTTGCATTAATCTCCCGCTGGCGGGGGAACAAAAGGGGGTGGAAAACACATATTCATAAAGGCAAAAATAAACGATATTTATACCTGTTTTTTTGAAATCGGCAGGTAAATTGGCGAGGCTGTCTAAAAAAAGATTGTTTTTTGAAAATCAGCTTTCGCCCCAACCCTATACCTCGACAAGCTCGGTAACCTAACGGTGGCTGATTTTCAATGATTTACCCTTTAGGGGTAGGGGCAAATAAATCATTGAAAATCTTTTAGGAAACTTTTTAGACAGCCTCTTCATTTTGTTAAATTCTCAGTAAAAAGTAACTAAAACTCTTCCATCACCCCTATACCAAATAGTGCAAAATCATATTTCACAGGATCATCGGGGTCGATTTTTTTGAGATTGGATGTGATCTCTTCCACTGCCAGCCAGTCCCTTTGTTTTCTTGTCAATAATCCCAAATGCCGCGATATTCTGTCCACATGAACATCAACCGGTATCATCAATTGAGCCGGTTTGATCTTGTTCCACAATCCAAAATCCACTCCGTTATCATCTTTTCTTACCATCCATCTCAAAAACATATTCAATCTCTTGCAGGTAGATTTTCTTTCGGGTGTGGCTACATGTTTTTTTGTCCTTTCAGGTGCATTTACCAATGAAAAGAACAAATTGTGAAACCCTGTTAAAGCGGGTTTTATATTTTCATCATCCGGTTTTATCCACTGCGAAAAAGCTGTTTCCAATGATTCATTGTGCCGGTAATACCACTGCAAAAATTCAAGAAAATACAAGGTGTCAGTCGGTTGAAAGGTACGGTGTTTAAAATCCAAAAATCTTTTACGGTCTTTTTCTTTATGATTTACTATAAAATCGTAGGGACTATTATCCATCAGTTCAAAAAGTCGTGTAGCATTTTTAATGATCATATTCCTTCTTCCCCAGGCGATCATCGATGTCCAGAAAGCAGTGATTTCAATATCCTGTTTCAATGAAAATCTATGAGGAATTGATATAGGATCATTGGCGATAAAGTCCGGATTATTATATTTTATGTAATATTTATCTAAAATCTCTTTAATTTGAGCTTTATTTCGCATCATTTCCTTATTTTTGACAAATATAGTAATTTGTTTTGACGGACACTAATAACATACAAAAATGTAGGAACTGCGGAACTGAACTTCCTGAGGGTGCATTATTTTGTTATAAATGCGGTCAAAGTACTAAAAACAGGAAAATTAATTTGATAGATTTTATTAAAGATTTCTTTGATAATTTTTTAGTCCTTGATTTCAAATTTTTCAGAACATTAAAGGCTCTTTTGATACCAGGAAAATTAACTTCCGATTATTTTTCCGGAAAGATCAAAAGATATTCAAGTCCATGGAGATTATTTTTTATATCAATAATTATCATGTTGATCGTTGTTGGATTTGATATGAAAACGAATATTAAACCCCAAAAACATTTTATAAAAAATAAAATCACAGGCACATTTCAGGCCGATGATAATATAATGGATTCTCTAAAAGTCCTTGATTCACTAAAAAATATTGATACCTTAAAAACAATTGGATTCAATTTGATATTAAATGAAATCTCCGTACCAAAAGAATTACAAAAATTCAATTTAGA
>JALVEG010000214.1 GCA_027031145.1 Saprospiraceae bacterium
GCCAGATTGGATGGAATCAGAACTCTTTTGTATGAAACTACTAGGTATGTTGATATAACAAAAGCATACGAAGATATTAAAAGGGAGAGAAGCCTCGATAAAGAAGAAAGAATGGATATGAAAAATTATTCAAAACTTGCAAATGTATTTACGCCTCTCATTAAACTTTTCGGCAGTGAGTATGCAAATAGTATTTCATACGACTCTTTGCAAATTCATGGAGGAACAGGTTTTACAACTGATTTTCCGATAGAAAGAATATACAGGGATGCAAGAATTACTTCTATTTATGAAGGTACTTCTCAATTACAGGTAGTTGCAGCAATAAGAGGGGTGACTACAAAAGTCTTTTCTCAAAGAATAAAGGATTTCAATGATATGGTTGGTGAGGATTATTCTGATCTGAAAAATAAACTTGAAATATTGACTGAAGATTATGAAAAAACCCTTCAGTATGTTGAGGATTTGGATGATACTGAAATTTTGGATTTTCATGCCAGGAGGTTAGTGGAAATGGCAGGGAATATTATTATCTCATATTTATTGGTTTTAGATAGTCAAAGAGATAAAAAATATGAACAATCAGCAAGAGTATTTGTTAGGCTTTCTGAAAGTGAAAATGAAGCAAAAAAACATTTTGTTTATAATTTTGACTCGAAAACTTTAGAAGCTTACCAAAATGTTTTGGAAGAAAAATAATATAAACTTTTTAAAATGAAATTTGACTCAACGGTAGAAGGACATTTTTATAATCTACAACAAAATAAAAATATTTCTACTAAGACTCCATATATTCGGGTGGAGAATTTTCCTAAATTAGGATTATTAACTTCACTTAGATTTTTGGAGTGGGCAAGTTTAAACCCTGATGGAGTAATCAGTTTACCGACAGGAAAAACACCTGAACATTTTATTAAATGGACACAGTATTTTTTAGAAAATTGGAAAGATAAGAAATCTGAAAAAATCAGGAAAGACAATGGTTTACTGGTGGATAAAAAACCTGATCTAAGAGGCTTGAATTTTGTTCAGATAGATGAATTTTATCCTATAAATCCTGAACAGCACAATAGTTTTTATTATTATGTAAATAAGTTCTATCTGGATGGTTTCGGTTTAGATAGAAATAAAGCATTATTGATCAATAGCGATGAAATTCTATTATATGGGGGAAAAAATTTTTTAGAAATATTTCCCGAATCAAAAATTGATCTTTCTCTAAGATACAGGGAGCCTTGTTGTGAACAGGAACAACAACAAATGGAATCAATTTTTATGATTGATCAATGGTGCAATGAATATGAGAATAAGATCAGGGATCTGGGGGGTATTGGTTTCTTTTTAGGTGGTATTGGTCCTGACGGGCACATCGCATTCAACGTGAAAGGATCTGATCACAACTCAACCACAAGATTAACCGCTACGAACTTTCCCACGCAGGCCGTTGCAGCATCTGATCTCGGTGGTATTCAGGTTGCAAAAAACAGGTTGGTAATTACTATCGGACTACAAACAATCACATATAATCCCGATTCGGTTGCTATTATTTTTGCTGCAGGGGAAGCTAAAGCTCCTGTTGTAAAAAATGCATTGGAAAAAGCTCCGGATGTTTTATATCCTGCTACAAGTTTGCAAAAATTGAAGAATGCAAGATTCTATATTACTCAGGGGGCAGCAGTCGGATTAAAAGATTCAAGTGATTTTTACTATAAAACAGGAAAATGGTCAAAAGAAAAAACTGAACGGGCTATTATAGATCTGATCGTAAAGTCTGATAAATATGGTCATCATATCACAGAGGAAGATTTAAAAAACGATGAATATACTTCATTGATTCCCGGAGTTGGCATCGATAAAGTACAGGAAGTAATCGACTCTGTAAAGTCAAAGATAAAAAAAGGTATGATTGCTGAAAAGAATAAAGTTTTCTATCATACCGGTCCACATCATGATGATATTCAATTGGCTATATTACCTAAAATTGTTCATGATATCAGACATCCCGGAAATAAATTTGATTTTACAGTTATGACTTCCGGTTTTACTGCTGTTACAAATCAGTTTGTAATAGATCATTTGGGAAAAACTCTTGATTTCATTGAACAAGGGATGATACATATGATATATTATCCGGATTTCTTTATTTCGGGATATAAACTAAAATATGATAAAGATGTAAATCATTATTTGAATAAAGTTGCTGCTCAGGATCCAATTGGACAGAATAGAGCGGTTTCACATAGGTTGGTTAGGGCAATTGTAGATATTTTCAACATTAAGTCAATCGCAGAATTAGTATCAAAGATCAATGATGTTATTACAGAATTGAAAAACAGTTATGATGGTGAGAAAAATCTTCCTGAAATTCAAAAGCTTAAGGGAATGATCAGAGAATTTGAAGAGGAACTTGTATGGGCTCATTATGGTGTAAGAACAGAGAATATACATCATCTGAGATTAGGTTTTTATAAAGGTGATATTTTTACCGAAGTTCCAAAGAGGGATCGTGATGTTCCTCCTATTCTTGATCAATTGAGAAAACTTCAACCTGATATTATATCATTGGCTTTTGATCCCGAGGGTAGTGGACCTGATACTCATTATAAAGTTTTGCAGGCAATAGCCGAGGCGATAAGGATATGGGGTGAAGAAAAAGATCTCAGCAATCTGCGAATAATAGGATATAGAAATGTGTGGTACAAATTCCATGCTGCCGATGCAAATGTGATGGTTCCTGTATCTTTGAATACAATGGCAGAATTGGATGATTCATTTTCTACATGCTATCTTACACAGGTTGATGCTCCGTTTCCAAGTTATGAATTGGATGGTAAATTCAGTACATTGACGAGGAAGATATGGGTTGAGCAGCGTAGGATCGTTCAGTTGATATTGGGTAAAGGTTATTTTTATCAAAATGAAAACCCGAGATTAAGAGCAACTCACGGATTCCTGTTCTATAAAGAAATGAAAGTTGAGGAATTCCTTGGTCACGCCCGCAATTTGGCAAATATGATGGAAGGGGTGAATCTGTAGTTTGATACATCATGATCTGTTTTAATATAATCCACTTCTTTGATTGAAAAGAATTAATCTAATGATATAGATTATTTGGTTTGCAGGTCGATTTATCAATATTATTTGATTGATAAATAAATAAAGATTAAATATCTTGCATAATTAAAAAAATGTATATATCTTTGCCACCCGTTACAAAATAGATTGTAATAATATAGGTAATTGAAACTTTTTTTAGATAGCTTTTGTTAATATTTGCGAATAAAAAAGTTCGATTAATAAATAATAGCGCGGGGTGGAGCAGTTGGTAGCTCATCGGGCTCATAACCCGGGGGTCGCAGGTTCAAGTCCTGTCCCCGCTACTAAGAAGCCGGCAGAGATGTCGGCTTTTTTTATAAGTTGAAATATTTTTGCCGGAAATATAGAGATAAAGCATAGAGGGTGGAGCAGTTGGTAATGAGATGTATTAAAGTTTGGAAAAATGAAATAAACAAATCAATGACCAACTTGCTTATCGGTATATACTATTAATCTTATTTTGAAACAGGTATTAATCCCCCGCTGGCGGGGGAAAAAGGGGGTGGAAAATGCATAAAAAGTGCATAATGGAAATTTAATTAAATTATATGTTATCAAATTCCACCACCCAAACTCCTGT
>JALVEG010000215.1 GCA_027031145.1 Saprospiraceae bacterium
CAGAGGCAAAAAAGAAGGAGAAGCTCCGAGACCTTTTGAGTATCTAAATAATAATCTTATCCTCAGAAAATTGAAAATAGCACTAAACCTGAAAGATTTTGAAATATTGGATATTCTTAAACTTGCCGAAAAGGATCTGAGCAAACATGAGTTAAGTGCATTTTTCAGAAATCCTAAGCAAAAACAATACAGGGAATGTCAGGATCAGGTGCTGAGAAATTTCCTTCAGGGGTTGCAAAAGAAATACAGAGAAAATACCTGAATTAAATTTAATCTATATCTTTGCCTGTATATATAAGTAAATATGAAAATAGGATTTGATGCGAAAAGATTGTTCATGAATTATACCGGTCTCGGAAATTATAGCCGTATACTTGTATCCAATCTTCAAAAATATTTCCCTGACAATCAATATTTCCTTTACACCCCAAAAGCAATAAGAAACAAAGACACAGAACAATTTTTTAACAGTTCAAAATTTACCATAAGAGAAAATAATGCAATTTTCAGTTCATACTGGCGTAGTTTTTCCATTGTCAAAGATCTGAAAAAAGATAATATTGATGTTTTTCACGGATTAAGTGCTGAATTACCGTTTGGAATTCATAGATCAGGTATAAAATCAGTGGTTACAATTCATGACCTTATTTTTAAGTTTGTTAAAGAAGATTATAAATTACCGGACAGGATCATCTATAATCTCAAAACCGGATATGCATGCAAAAGAGCCGATAAGATCTTCACCATAAGCCAATTTACTAAAAAAGATCTTATACGCATATATGATGTAAATCCGGAAAATATCTCTGTAATATATCTTCCTGTTTCCGGTATTTTCACAAAAAAATATTCCGGTGATGTTCTGATTAATACAAAAAGTAAATTCAATTTACCAGACAGATTTTTTCTTTATGTAGGGTCAGTGATAAAACGAAAAAATCTCCGAATAATAATTGAAGCGATGCGCACTATCGACCATGAAGAACTTATACCGCTGGTGGTTGTAGGTAATGGAAAGAAATATCTCAGTGAAATCAAACAATTAGTAAAAAAATACTCTTTACATAACAAAGTGATATTTTTAAAAGACATTAACAATCAGGATTTACCAAAAATATATCAATTAAGCGACTTCTTTGTTTTTCCCTCTTATTATGAAGGATTCGGGTTGCCGGTACTGGAAGCTATACAAAGCGGGAAACCTGTTTTGGCTTCTGATAATACTTCTTTAGTTGAAGTAGCAGACAATTGTGGATACTTTCAAGCATTCGATAATATAGATGCCTGGGCAGGATCAATCAAAAAGATGATATATGAAGATACCTTCCCTGATTTTGAAAAAAATCGTAATAATCATCTTCAAAAATTTGATCCTGAGACCATCACAACAGAAGTAATGAAAGAATATAGAAATTTATTCCAAATTTAACTTAATAAAGCTATTAACTTTGATAAATGATATGTAAAATAATATTTTTCAATATTTTTTTCACAATATTTGTCTTTATTTAAAACAAAAACCTTATATTTGTAAGATATCCCCTAATATTTATAATATTTCATTATGAAAATATATATTATTACAATATTTATCATTTTTTATATTACCCTTACCGGTCAGGAGATAAATTATATCTCTCATGTACCTAATGCTATAAATAGTGATGATTTTGTGGAAATATTGACTATTGGAGAGGATGGAACAGGAAACATATATGCAGCAGGAGATTCGAAAATATATAAATATGCATCCGGAGAATGGACTACCCTGTCAATACCTCATTCAAGTAATAAAATCCAGGAGATAGCAGGTGATAATAATGGTAATCTTTTCGTTGCTGTCCAAAACGAAGGTCTTTGGATATTCAAAAATAATACATGGAAACTTTTTGACAATACTAATTCAGTATATCCCGATTCAGTTCAGCATGGCGGTATCGCCTGGGACAAAAACTCAAAAGTTCTATGGATCGGTACACAAAAAGGATTGATCAAATATCAAAATGACAGTTTAAGTATCTATAATCATCTAACACATCAACAAATGGTAGATGATGATATAAAAGATCTTGTATTGGATCCGGATGGAAGTGTTTGGATGATCTCTCATATATCAACACTAGTGCATTTAAAAGATGAAAATATCACATCTGAATCTGTCGGGTGGAATTTAGGATTATACAATTTGATATTTGATCATATAAGTATCAAATCAGATGGTCATTTGGTAATAGCTTCTTCCAATTATGGATTGATAGAATACGAATCAAATGAGTTTAAGTTCATAGGGCCCTCCGACAACAACCTGTTTTTAGTTACCGGTGATTTGACCGGTAATATTTGGGCTGCCAATAAAAATACATTATATCAATACCAACAAGAAACCATCATTTCTCATGAAGATTCTTATATCCCATTATTCATAAACAATATATTTGTCAGTTCTGATAATCATCTGTGGATCGCAGGAGAAAATGATCCTATAACAGAAATTTTGCAGGAAAAACCAAATTCAATAATATCTTCAGACATTAAAGAGGAAATACTGATCTACCCAATGCCTGTATCTAAAGGTAAAAATTTAACGATAAAGGTTAAAAATCCTAAGCTTTTAGGGGCTCTAACTATTTTTAATTTAAAAAAACAGAAAATATTTAAAAGTATAATACATGAGAATCTAAATATAAATTTAGACAAAGGCATATATTTTTTATCAATCATTTATAATAAAAAAAGACATATAAAAAAGATCATCGTAAATTAATTAATCAAACGTAACTACTCAAATAATTACTGTCAATATTTTTATATCTAATTAAATTTATATTTTTTATTTGTAATAAATATTGATATATTTGTAGAAGAAAGATAAAATATTGCAAATATGATATTATTAAACAACTTATTACCATTGAAAAGCGGTAATACTAAGGTAGTCTTATTATCTCTTATATTTTTTTTAATGACAAACATTGTTTTTAGTCAAGATGATTTTATTACTACATGGGAAACCACAACTTCTAATGAAAGTATTACTATTCCAACCTACCCGGGAGAAACATACAATTACAATGTTGACTGGGGAGATGGGAACACATCTTCAAGCCAAACAGGAGATGCTACACATACATATGTGACAGCCGGATCATATTCCGTAAAAATAACGGGAAATTTTCCACGAATTTATTTTAATAACTCAGGAGATAAAATGAAGATAAAATCAATTGATCAGTGGGGAACAGGCATTTGGTCTTCGATGAACAATGCATTTGCAGGATGTCAGAATCTGGCAGGACAGGCAAATGACAGTCCTGATCTTTCTAATGTTACAGATATGGATTCAATGTTTTATCTTGCCTTAGCATTTAATCAGGATATATCTTCATGGGATGTAAGTAATGTAACATCTATGAAAGCTACATTTTCTATAGCATTAGCATTTGATCAGGATATTAGTTCTTGGAATGTTGGAAATGTGACCAATATGAATAGCCTTTTCTATGCTGCAACTGATTTTAATCAAAACATCAATTCGTGGGATGTAAGCAGTGTAACTAATATAGATTCAATGTTCATGTACGCATATGCATTTGATCAATCATTGAATTCATGGGATGTCGGTAATGTAACAACCATGCGATACACATTTTCTAATGCTACTGCATTTAACTCTTTGATTTCTTCCTGGAATGTCTCTGCTGTTACAGATATGAGCTATATGTTCAGTAATGCCGATGTTTTTAATCAGGATATTAGTTCATGGAATATGAGTAACGTAACAAATATGAGTTATATGTTTTATAGTGCTAATGCATTTAATAATGATATTGGCGGATGGAATGTTTCAGCTGTTACTAACATGAAATATATGTTTTATGATGCAGGTGCTTTCAATCAAAACTTAAACAACTGGCAAACATTGAATGTGACGGATATGAGTTATATGTTTTATGATGCATCATCGTTTAATAGCGATATTTCAAATTGGGATGTCAGTTCTGTTGCCAATATGGAATATATGTTTTACGGAGCAGACAAGTTTAATGTAAATATTGGTTCCTGGAATGTCTCTGCAGTTACGAATATGACTCATATGTTTGATCATGCTCTGGTATTTAATCAGGATATCAGTGCGTGGAATACTTCAAATGTAACAGATATGAGCTATATGTTTTACGAAGCATCGCAATTCAATCAGGAAATAGGAACCTGGAATACCGGGGCTGTAACAAACATGAGTTATATGTTTTATGAAAATCGTGTTTTTAATGGTAATATCGGTGCATGGAACACCTCAAATGTAACAAACATGAAATACATGTTTTACAACTCTCGTAAATTCAATCAAGACATCGGGACATGGGATGTAAGTTCTGTGACTGATATGAGTTATATGTTCGCCGTAGCATTAGATTTTAATCAGGATATCGGGACATGGAACACTTCAAATGTGACCAACATGAAAGCAATGTTTTATTACTCTCTTGATTTTGATCAGAATATAAATTCATGGAATGTGGGAAATGTAACTGACATGAGTCACATGTTTAGAGCTGCAAGGACATTTAATCAGAATATAGGTTCTTGGAATGTGGAAAATGTAACCACAATGTATAGAATGTTTTATAGCGCCAGAGAATTTAATCAGGATATAGGTAATTGGAATGTAACAAGTGTTACTACGTTCAGGGGAATGTTCAGAAATGCATTATCTTTTAATCAGGATATAGGTTTATGGAAAACTGTCAGTGCAACCGATTTCAGAAATATGTTTAGAAATGCACGTGTATTTAACCAGGATATAGGAGCATGGAATATATCCAATGTAACTAAAATGACCTATATGTTTTATTATGCAGCTTCTTTCAATCAAAATATCAATTCCTGGGATGTCAGTAATATATCGGATATGAGTTATGTCTTTGCAAGAGCACGCTCTTTCAATCAGGATTTGAGTTCTTGGGATGTAAGCAATGTGACAGATATGAGTTATATGTTTTATGATGCAGAAAGTTTCAATCAAGATATTAGCGCATGGGATGTCAGCAGTGTAACAAACATGAGCCATATGTTTGATCAGGCAAAATCTTTTGATCAAAATATATCAATTTGGAATGTTTTCGGTGTTACCAATATGCAATATATGTTTTCATCAACTCCTTTCAACCAAAACATCAGTTCATGGGATGTTAGCAATGTGACAGATATGCGGTACATGTTTTATGGAGCTAAATATTTTAATCAAAATATCAATTCATGGTATGTTGGTAAAGTAACAAATATGAGAAGTATGTTCAGGGATGCAATTTCTTTTAATCAGGATATTAGTTCTTGGGATGTCAGCTCTGTCACTACAATGAGTTATATGTTTAGAAATGCCGATAATTTCAATCAGGATATTGGATTATGGAACACGATAAATCTAAGTGATACAAGATACATGTTCAGAGATGCCGTTTCTTTCGACCAGAATATTGGAAAATGGGACATTACTAATTTAACATATGCCTGGGGGATGTTTATAAATGCAGCATTGTCAACAGAAAATTATGACTCATTACTCGTAGGATGGTACGCTAATACACATAATTCCGATGTTTATTTTGACGGAGGTAAAAGCCAGTATTGCGCAGGAGAAACAGAAAGAAACAATTTGATCTCAAATGGATGGAAAATCACTGATGGCGGAAAAGACCCGGGATGTACTACCAACCCTCACCCGGACATATTATTTTTTGATGCAGAGATTGACCAAAGTATTGTTTTAATTGAATGGACTGTTTATTCAGAAAAAGAATTAGATTATTTTCTGATTCAAAGAAAAGGGGAAACAGGCCAATACAGGGATATTGAAAAAACCAAAGCAAATCTAAATAAAAACAAAACATTAAATTATAGTTCAATTGACAATTATCCTTTGAAGGGTAATTCTTATTACCGATTGAAAATAATAGATATTGAAGGGAATATCAGTTTTTCAAACACTGTCAAAATAAATAATAAAGTCGATGACAAATTCGATATTTTCCCAAATCCTACAAATGGTATTTTTACACTTGAAACAAACAGACCGGTCGATGTGACAATATATACATCGATGGGAAAAACAATATATCATAAAACTTTTAGTGGTAAAACTCAAAACACAATAGATCTGTCAAATATAACAAACGGGATTTATTTTATTAACTATATAATTAATAACCGAAAAGAGACAAAACGACTGATCATAAATAAAAATAAATTTTAAAACTAATAATTATTAATTCAAGATGAAACGAGCATGAATTTTATTAATCATAAATTATACACACCTGAGTGCCAAAGCACTTCGGTGCGCAGGCACAAATGAATGATTATCCGTCAGCTGACGGACATGAGAGTTCCTGAATGCCATGCCTGCAAAAGTATTTTACGGCAGGCAGGTATTATAAATTTTTATTATTTTTTATAAAATAAAAATTTTAAACAGATGAAAAAATATTTAATAATTTTAATATTGACTTTTCTGCAAAATATTATTATCACTGCACAAGTTGTTGATATTTATTTCGGAGCAGGAAACAACAATAATCTGATAACCGTTTCAAGCAGCAGCAATTTTCAATTGTATCCAGGCACCGAAACAGCAGAAGCTGTCAATACAATAAATGGTAAAGGACTGCTTGCAAAACGTATGGAAGCTTCAAGATTCCTTAGTCAAGCAGGTTTTGGAGGCAGTTTAGCCATGATAGACACTGTAGTAAGTATGGGCATAGAAGCATGGATTGACAGCCAATTTGTAATTCCACCAACTTATTATTCCGACACTATTTGGTCAATATATCAACAGAGCAAGGACATATATTTCGGTAATGGCAATACCGGATTTTTCCCTTCAAGACCTGATGATAAACATATGGATTATGCATGGTGGAACAATGTTTTGCAGGCAGATGACATTTTAAGACAAAAAGTTGCGTATGCATTCAGTCAGATATTGGTAATTTCCTCTGAAGGCGCTCTTCAGGCATATGGAAATGCACTTGCCAGCTATTATGATATTTTGGTTCGAAATGCTTTTGGCAACTTCTACGACATGTTATTAGAAGTTTCCATCCATCCTGCCATGGGAACCTATTTAACACATTTTGAAAATGATAAAACAGACACAACAAACAATGAATATCCTGACGAAAATTATGCAAGGGAAATAATGCAATTGTTCACAATTGGGTTGGATAGCCTCAATTTGGACGGAACACCTGCATTGGATACTAATGGACAAAGAATACCCACTTATGACAACGATGACATAGGTGAATTTGCAAAAATATTTACAGGACTTGGTGCAGGAGATGTATCTCACAATGTAAATTGGACAGATGAGCCAAGTTTTGGAATGGGATTTTGGGCTACAAAAAAAGATACTTCCATGGCTATGTATGATGACCATCATGAACCAGGTGAGAAATATCTCCTCAATGGATATGTTGTCCCTGCAGGACAAAGCGGTATGGAAGATATTGAAGATGCGATTCAACACTTATTTGACCATCCCAATGTAGGTCCTTTTATCAGTTACCGTTTAATCCAAAGATTAGTGAAATCCAATCCAACACCTGAATACGTAGCAGCTGTTGCATCCGTTTTCAATGATAATGGCAATGGAGTAAGAGGTGATCTAAAAGCTGTTGTAAAAACGATTTTAATGCACCCTGAAGCAAGAGATTGCAGTTGGATAAATGATCCTAATCAAGGAAAACTTAGAGAACCTATTTTAAGTAAAACACAGTTTATAAATGCTATCGGGATAGTTTTATCTCCATTAAATAAGTATTGGAATTATCATTATTGGTTTTATGACGAGACCGATCATCATCCATTGCATTCTCCCACGGTATTTAATTTTTATAAACCGGAGTTTTCACCAAATGGTCCAATAGAAGATGCAGGAAATGTAGCTCCTGAATTTGAAATTTTTAATTCCAGAACAAGTATTGGGTTTTCAAGACAAGTTTACAGGTGGGTAGAAGATGATAAAATATTACAGACAGCTTGGTATGAAGATTATGAATATTCATCTCCCGATCTGGCATCTCTAACAGAAATTGCTAAAGATCCGGATGCATTATTAGATCATTTGGATGTATTATTAACACAAGGTCAATTAAGTGATTATACTAGACATATTATTAAAAATACTTTAAATGAATATGGTACTTCAACTGATGATTTGGACACAAGAATAAGACTGGCAACATATCTAATAATGATAAGTCCCGATTTTAATATTTTAAAATAATTTATGATGAAAAGAAAAAGATTAAACAGAAGAAATTTTATTAAAAATGCTTCTATTGCCTGTATGGGTTTTGGCTTGACCAACTCATTATATTCTATGAAAAATTTAAATAAATTAACTTCATTACTGGCAAAAAATCCACCATTTTCAGATTATAAAGCAATGGTATACTTTTTTCTTCAAGGCGGCAATGACGGATTTAACACATTAATGCCAAAGACAGGAACTGCATATAATGATTATGCAAATACAAGATCTAATGTTGCATTAAGCAATGATGAGAATTCAGGAGGTATGTTACCTATCGGTACAGGCGATTATGGAATCCATCCCAGTCTTGTAGATCTGCAAAGTCAATATAATAATAGTGAATTAGCTTTTTTGAGTAATATTGGAGCTATGATAGAACCTATGACAAAAGAAGAATATAATGCAGGAACAAAGCAAACACCATTGGGATTATATTCCCATTCCGATCAGTTCAAGCACTGGCAAACAGGGAAGCCTCATATACGAACCAATATAGGATGGGGTGGAGAAATAGCAGACCTGATTGGATCCAACAATTCAAACACTAATATTTCCATGAATATTTCTCTTAGTGGATCTAATATCTTTCAGTATGGAAATGATTCTATTGAATTTAGTATAAATCAGGATGGAGCAGTTAAACCTCGTGGTTGGGATTATACCTGGGGACACCACCCACAACGCCGTGCAGCCACGGACAGTATTTTGCACGCTGCCTATACGGATATGTACAGAAAAACTTATGCAGATATTTTCAAAGGCTCGATTGCAGCTGCCGAAGAGTTTGAAGATGCAATAGATCAGGTCCCTGAATTCTCTACTCAGTTTTCAGACCATTATATTTCGCAGGATTTCAAAATGATAGCTAAGACCATCGCTGCAAGGGATACTTTAGGGTTTCAAAGACAAATATTTTTTGTTCAATATGGTGGCTGGGATCATCATAATGATCTATTGACCGGACAGGCAGATAGATTGACAAATGTAAATAATGCTCTGGAGGAATTCAATCAGGTTCTTAAAGAAATAGGTATGTTTGACAATGTAGTAACATATGTTATTTCAGAATTTGGACGAAGATTGACATCCAATGGCAATGGAACGGATCATGCCTGGGGCAGCAATGTTATGGTCATGGGAGGAAAAGTAAATGGTAATAATATTTACGGAACCTATCCTTCTTTAGCTATCAATAGTGAAAGATATGTCCATAACGGAGCTTTAATACCTACAACTGCTACTGACTCAATGTTTTCCGAATTAGCATTATGGTTTGGAGTTGAGCAATCTGATTTATTAACACTTTTTCCAAATTTAGGAAATTTTCACAATGTAAATGAAATTTCAACATCAAATCCTCCAATAGGATTTATGGATTTTTCTTAATTTAAACTATTTGATATTATGAAAAAAGAAATAATTATATCAATATTCATTTTAGTTATACTTCCTTTGTTTTCATATTCTCAATGTCTTCCCGACAGGCATAGCGCAACCTGGTATGACGGATGGATTTCTTGTGAAATGTCAGAAAATCCGAATCCTGTAAGAGGAAAAAACCATTGGATAAAATATGACCTGGATGACATTTATTATCTCTATGAATTACATGTCTGGAATATGAATGCCCCCGACTTATTGGGATATGATCTCAAAGATGTAGTAATTGACCTTTCTTCTGATGGTGTAACCTGGACAGAATTCGGTCAATACACTTTTTCACAAGCAACAGGTAAAAATGATTATGAAGGAGTCGATGAAATTAATTTTGAAGGAGCCAAAGCAAAACATATATTAATAACAGCATTGACAAATTACGGAGATACTTGTTATGCTTTAAGCGAAATAAAGATTAGAGCAAGAGACCTGTGCAATGGCAATATTATAACATGGAAAGGAGGCGATGGTAACTGGGATGTAGCTACCAATTGGTGCGGGGATCAGGTTCCGACAATGACAGATAGTGTTTGGATTCCACCAAATAAAACTGTTCATATTCCAAACACTTATTCTGCTGAAGCATTATGGCTGGATATAGATATTAATTCAACCATAAATATTGATGGAACCCTGAATATTAGTGGCAATTAGTGATAAAAACATAAAAATCGGAAAAGAAATGGTTTTGTATATATATTGATCAAAAATTAATTATTAAAATTTGATTGCTTATGAAAACGTATAAACTTATAATAATAGGAGCCGGACCCGCCGGCATATCCCTGGCTGCAGAAGCCAGAATGTCTGGATTGAAAGCTGAAGAAATAGTGATGTTAGATAAAGCTGAAGCACATTCATGGGTAATACGTTCTCTTTACCCTGACAAAAAAATGGTAACAGCTAATTACAAAGGAATGCCGGCAATATGTCATGGGGTAATGTGTCTTCAGGATTCAACAAAACACGATACGATCAACTATCTGGACAAAGCTATTCAAAAAACAGGAGTTAAGGTAAATTATAGTGAAGAAGTTCAAAAAATCGAATCTACAGGGACAGAAAAAGAACCTGAATTCCTGGTTACAACCAATAAAGAAAGTTATAAAGCTAAAATCGTAGTAATCGCTATCGGTATTTTCGGCAAGCCAAATAAACCGGACTATCCACTTCCACGAAAACTAAAAGACAGAATACATTTCGATATTACTTCTTTCAGAACATCTAATGAAAATATTCTTGTGGTGGGAGGAGGAGATTCCGCATCTGAATTTGCCCAGTTTTTAATCGAAATGGGTAATAAAGTTACTTTGTCATACAGGAGAAAAGAATTTGTAAAAATGAATTCTTTTAACCTCAACAGTATAAATGAACTTGTAAAATGCGACAGAATAAAATTGTTTCTTGAAAGCAATATAGAGTCAGTGGAAATTTCAGAAAACGAAAAACCTCTTGTTCATTTTGCTGAAGAGAAATACGGTATAAAAGAATTCGATAGGATAGTATATGCTCTGGGTGGCAGTACACCTGAAAACTTTCTAAAATCAACCGGCATTGATTTTACAGGTGATGCTCCCGATGTAAAAGAAGGAGGAGAAAGTACTATTCCCGGTTTATTTGTAGGAGGAGATTTGCTTGCAGGCAAGAGAGGAGGTTCCATTTCTCATGCTTTCAATGCTTCACGTAACACAATGGAAAAAATCTGTAAAAACTATCTTCATTGCCATGTTTCAGATCATTTTAAATATGAAAAAGGAGTAAAATTATAGATATTCTTTCAAATATAAACCCTTCTTTTGTTCTTTAATTTTTCGTAACTACTCAGGTTGAGTCATTTTGATTGAAAAAACCTCTTTTTTCATCTCAAAAGCACCCTACCTGAGTAGTTAAAATTTTTCTCATCCCTTTTTGTATATTTATTTGAAAAAAAAATACGTACATTTGCATCAAAAATAATAGTCATGATAAATATAAAATTCGGTACAGACGGATGGAGAGCTATAATAGCCAAAGAATATACTGTTGATAATGTAATCAGAGTTACAGCAGCAGCTGCACAATGGATGAAAAAAAGAAATTTTTCACGTGTCGTAGTCGGTTATGATTGTAGATTTGCAGGCAAAATGTTCAGTGAATATACAGCAAGCGTATTTGCTGCGAACGGGATAGAAGTATATTTGGACAAAAATTTTGTTTCAACTCCAATGGTTTCATTGGGAGTAGTAAAATTAAAAGCAGATCTCGGTATCGTTATTACAGCAAGTCATAATCCGCCTTCATATAACGGATATAAATTGAAATCACATTTTGGCGGACCTACTATACCAAAAGAAGTAGGAGAAATAGAAGATCTTATTCCGGATTACGTTCCTGAAGTAAATACCGATTTCAATTCTCATGTAGAATCCGGAATTATCAAATTCATTGACATGGAACAAATGTATATGGACCATGTACTCGCATATTTTGATATGGATTCCATCAAGAAAGGTGTTGTACTTGCTTACGATGCAATGTATGGAGCAGGACAAAATGTGATAAAAAGACTTTTCCCTAAAGCATATTGCCTACATTGCGAATATAATCCTTCATTCAAAGGGCAGGCACCTGAACCAATTGACAGAAATTTGAAGGAATTGGCTGAATTGGTAAAAAACAAACCTAAAATAAATCTCGGTCTTGCCAATGACGGTGATGCAGACAGAATAGGGCTTTATGATGAAGACGGAGAATTTGTGGACTCTCATCATATTTTATTGTTGCTGCTTTATTATATGTATGAATTCAAAAAAGAAACAGGTAAGGTTGCAGTTTCATTTTCAGTATCAAATAAAGTGGAAAAACTCGCTAAACAATACGGACTTGATTTTGAAGTTACAAAAATCGGATTCAAGTATATTGCAGAGATCATGATACACGAGGATGTACTGGTAGGAGGTGAAGAATCAGGAGGTATTTCGGTAAAAGGTCA
>JALVEG010000216.1 GCA_027031145.1 Saprospiraceae bacterium
AACCTAAAAAACAGTTAGCAGAGCAATAAAGATCTATTTGTCTGAAAGAATTATTTCACTTTTTACCAACCAGGAAAAACTAAAAGCTAACAAAGAAGCAGCTTCTAACCAAAACACAGGACGTAAATTATCCAAAGAATTATATTTACCTTTTAGAAAATTGGCATAGATAGCGATCAATACAATAAAAATAATGATTGCATATCCACAGATCTTATAAATTTTATTTCGCAATTTTTTTTCTGCTGTCATTTTAGATCCACTCCTGGTGAATAAAAATAATGAAAATATGGCAAAAGATATAAATAATAGAGTTGCCGAAACATAATGAATAGTACCTATAATCCCCATATTGACAGGGTTATTGATACAATCGGTAAATGGAGCTCCGGCAGAAGTCGGGAAAAAAGCTACGCCTAATGCAAAAATGCCTGCTAAATTGGCCAATAAATTATCCAGCGAACTATAACCGTAATATGCAAACAATCCCAGAGAAACCGCACATAATACCCCAACGAAAAAATTTCTCATTACAGTATGATAATAAGCACTTATCGAATTTTGTACCAATTCACAGCCTCCAAATACTGCAGCTCCCACTATTAATATGACCGGTAATAAAATTCCAAGACTTCCTATGATAAGTTGCAAAGTATGACCTGAAACAGGTTCCGGTACTTTTGTTGCATTGGAATTTTCTAATTTTTTAATAAATTCAGGTTGTTTCATGTGTTTAAATTTTTTTATATTAATGATATTTTGATTCTTAACTTATCTGATTTTTACTATTTTCTTTGTAAAAATGAATGAACCGTTTTTTAAAATAATAAAATATACTCCATCATTTAATTCGGAAATATCAATTCTTTTATTAATAACATTCCCTTTATTAATTAAAGTTCCTCTGGCGTCATATATAGTAAAAGATACATTATCCGTAATATTAATACCAGCAATATTAATCTCAGACTTTGAAGGTATTGGAAATATGAATAAAGGATTGATATCATTATCTATTGTATTTGTTGTGTGTAGCACGATATCGATACAATATTTTTCACTTATACAGTTATTTTCATTTGTTTCAACTACACATATTTTTCCATTTAAACTATCCAGCCAATTAATTTTTATTGAATTTAATGTCTGACCTTCCAAAATCAATCCATTTTCAACTTCCCAAAAATAAGTTGAATTATTATTGGGTCCTATGATTTTATAATTTTCAATACTATTGGTTTTTGGAGTTACAGAGCCTTCGATTCCTTGCACAACAGGAGTATTATATGTTTCTATTGATTGCATTATTTGATCAGTGCAACCAAAATTATTTTTTACCGTTAAAATATAATCACCGGGTTCACTAACGATAATGAATGAATTTGTAGAAGAAAATCCTTGTGGTCCTGTCCAGGTATAAGTATCTCCTCCACTTCCTATAAGAATTGCTGAATCACCTTCACAAAACTTCGGATCACCTACAATATTTATTACAGCAACAGGTTTTTCAAATACCGATATTGAAACAGATGCAGTATCAATACAACCATTGCTGTTTTCTGCAATAAGATTGTATTCCCCTTCATTTTTGACGATAATAAATAGATCGGAAGAAGTAAACCCTTCCGGTCCTGTCCAGAAATAAGTATCACCTCCGCCTGCTATAAGGATCACAGAATCTCCTTCACAAAATTCGGTTGTACCCACAGGATTTATTACAGCTGACGGTTTATTGTATTCATAGATAAAGACAGATATAGTATCCGTACATCCGTTACTATCTTCCACAAAAAGCTTATAATAACCTTCTTTATTTACAGTTACAAATGAATTTGTAGAAGAAAATCCTTCCGGTCCCGTCCATGAATATACAACTCCTCCACTTCCTGTAAGAATTACGGAATTTCCTTCACAAAAACCATTTGAAATATTGCCTTCCACAGAAATACCGGCAATAACTTTATCTACTTCAATAAAAGTAATAATAGTTGAATCACAACCAAATATTGAAATTAAATTATTTTCCCTGAATGTATCTTTTGTTATATTATAATATGTTGTCCTGTCGGGAAACATATAATCATCTCCATAGCATACGGTATGGTTTTCTTCAATTAAATAAGCAGGATGTACTTTAATAAAAACAATATTGGAATATGCATTTGAACCTAAATGTACCTCTGCCCTAAAATATTTATCTTCATGCAAATTTCCGGTTATGTAATGGGCAGTATTAGCTCCGCTGCCCCCTGAAACATTTTTCCAGTTTGTATTACCATCCGGTGATTCTTGCCACTGGATAGATCCAACTGAATTTGATAAGTCTAATGTTGTATTTTCACCTTCACACAGTTCCGCATTGGAAGTTGATGCCGTCCCGGCTATGGGATCAGATATTTCCACAGTTATGCCTATCATGTATCTTATGCTCAAATTATCGGGAAGTTCATAAAAATTACCTCCGTTAATACTTGCTGAATAATAAAATGTTTTATTTCTATTTGGTTTTTCGTTTTGTGTTCCTAAAGGATAGTAATCTTTATCGGAATTTGATTTAGTAAGAGCAAATCCTGCTAAAATATCAGTATTTTCCAACAGCGGAGAATCAAAAATTTTAAAACTTTTCCATTTTCCCAAATCATTTGAAGTAATTAATGTTTTATGCGACTGAGCGATAATATTTCCTAAAGTATCAAGTAGAACAGCATAAACTTTCTGACCTACGCTTGGAGTATGTTCATATATGAATACATCAACCGATCGAATTTTTGTAGCTCCGTTTATATGGTATTTTGATGCAAATATTCCTGAATGACCATTGATAAACCCTAAAAAATCATCCGGCTTTTTTGCAGAGGAATAATTAAATTTATCAAAAGTTGTAACTTGAGTCCATGTTTTGTTATTATCATGGTTATCCGAATCATCCGGAATGCTTATAGAAATTAGATTTTCCCCTATATTTGACGGATTAAAAGGATTAAAATCTACTATAATAGTTTCTCCCGGATTTATAACCGGAATCGTTTTAACATCAGAGAAATTATTCGATAAAGAAATGTTTAGGCTTACATCCAGATCATATACAGGCTCATATAAATTATTGGTCAATGCTGCTGAAATATTTTGCGGATTTCCGTATTTTATTGAAGATTCGCCCAGAGTATATATAGCATCAATGGAAATGTTTTTATTTGTATTGGGAATAAATCTATATGTTCTTCCAAAATCCGGTTTTGGTCTGGTATTTGAGTTCCCGTAATTCAAACCATAGGTATATATTTCATCTATTGTATAGTTTTCATTTGAAAAATATACTTCGTCCCAACCATCTTTGGAATTTTTTCCAACTACCAGAAGTTGCATGAATTTATTACCAGACCCTTTCAAACCACATGCAGCCGTTTTAAATGAATTGACCGCATTGGCAGGAGTCCAATTTCCATAAATAAATTCAATGATATTTGATGTTTCATATAGTTTAATCTGAAATTCCAGATTATCGTAAAATAAACCCGGATAGGTTGTTTTTTCTTTAATGCCTTTATATTGAATTGTACATACCCTGTTTGGACTGTTTCCTGAAGTATAAACACGGTATTCAGGATTTGTTCCCCCTGTCAGATTATGGTTAAATATACTTATCAAATTAATATCCTCCGGTTCCGTTGAATCAAATAAACCTTCGCTGTTATAGTTGGTATATTTGAAAAATAAGTCAGGCTTAGAGGGAGGGGTGGTACCCAATTTTATAAATCCATTTGTATTTAATATAAATTTGGAAAAGGACATTCGGTTGTATTGAAAATCAAAACCTATATCAATAGGATCTGAATTGGCATCATCATAATTAGCAGTAGTAATAATCGAGCCTTTATTGCCTAGATCAATATAAAAACCTGAAAAATTTTGTGCATCTTCTGCTATATAATTTGAAGTATTACATGTAACCAGAATATAATCTTCTTTTTCAGTAATATCTGATCCAAAGTTATTTATCACGGTAAGTTTCACATTATATTTTCCCGGCTTTGAATATTTTACTGTCGGATTTTGTTCATTTGAAGTAGATGGATTACCTCCTTCAAATTCCCAAAACCAGTTTGAAGGTTCATTGACAGAAATATCCTTAAATTCTGCTGTTTTTCCCGCAACAATAGTAGTATTATCACAAACAAAATCAGCTACCGGAGCTGAATTTTGACTATAAAGTTCACTTTCCCACAATCCTCTGCCGTATGTAGCTGCACGTAACTTGCTGAAAGAAGGATTGGGATCATAGTAGATTTCCAAATCGCTGATTACAACTTTTGGCATACCCGAATTGAAAAATTGCCAATTGGCTGCCCCTCTTTTAACAAACACACCAAAGTCTGTCCCAACATATAGTTCATCCATTACCTGGTTTTGCTTGTTTTGTACAATTGTATTTGCAGGTATGTCGGGTAAACCTGCAGAAATATTACTCCATGTCATTCCTCCGTTTGTAGTTTGATAAACCACATTGGAATCATAACTTCCCAAAGTAATCCAAACAGTATTAGGATCGTCATATTTCACAAATATTGAAGTAATAAAATTATCCGGAAGACCGGAAGTAATATTTTCCCAATTATTGCCGCTGTCTGTCGTTTTCCATATAGTACGGGGTTCGGATGCATAAATGATTTTTATATCTGAAGCTGCAACTGCAAGGCATCTGAATTTATCTTCGGAATTTTTATTAAATACAATTTCCCATAAATCTCCCTGATCATTGGATTTATAGATATGTTGATAACCTGCATAAAGTATTTTATGATTTTGTGGATCCAACGTTAGAGGTGTCACCCATGCTCCTTCAGATCCTGTAGGATGTATTTCATCATAAGGATTAGTCAACCAATGATCTTTTGTTCTATATATTTCCATGCCATTTTGAACCTCTCCATATTGTATATTATTATCTGTATAATCAATTAGGCAATCCATACCATCACCATAAATTCTATCAAACCATATACCATTATAATAGTTTTTTGTACCGTTATCCTGCAATCCGGTGATTATATCATATTCTTCCGTTTGGGCTACTCCTACTTTATACATTTCGCTACAAATAACTCCATTTGAAATATAACTCCAGTCTTTTCCGTTTTCCGTTTTATATAACCCTCCATCATTGCATTCATAGAGAGTAGTTCCGTTAAAAGCAAAAGAATGCTTATCTGCATGCACAATTTCACAATATGAACAATAGTAATCCGCCCAAAAATTATTTAATGTCCATGAATGACCTCCATCTGTTGATTTGTAGGTATTGATACCGCCACAATATAAAATATCCGGATTGTTCGGATCTACAATTAAAGACATATTACGCCAAGCTTGTCCTCCTGTATCATTACCATCTAAAGCACGACCTAAAAGATTTGGAAAAGGTCTAAACAAAGTGGAAAACGATTCGCCGCTATCATTTGACACAGCAATTTCATATAAACCGGATTCTATATTGGAAACCAAAGCATAAACTTTATTTGGTTGAGCAGGACTTATCGCCAGTTCAATTCTTCTTGCGCCAAAACTATAATAATTATATACATTTTCAATATTAGATCCATTATTTGTTAATTTGTATATTTCTCCCAAATATTGATGTGAAGCATATAAAATCGAATGATCATTCGGTTTAAATTCAAGGTCTGCAATATTTTTATCAAATATCCTGTTCCAGGTTGTTCCCCCGTTAGTCGTTTTGTATATGCCGTTTGTAGTAGCCGCATAAATTATATTATTATCAGCAGGGTGTATTAATAATCTGTTTACTGAATAATCGTCTGCAACTTCAAATTCCAATCCGGTTTTATACCAAGTGACTCCTCCATCGGTAGATTTTAATACTCCTATTCCATTGTCATGTCTCCAGGCATCTTGGTCACCACTTCCGATATATATCGTTTTTGATGTAGAATAGTCGGATGGTATTGCTATTGCAGTAGTGGAAAGATTTTCCAAGTCATCAGTCAAAGGTATCCAGCTGTGCCCCCAATTTGAAGTTTTCCAAACACCTCCATGTGGTGTTGTTACCCAGAAAGTACTTTTATCAGTAGGATGAAATGCTACCTGATTTATTCTTCCAAGACGAAAGCGTTCTAAATCAGAGCTGGCAGGACCTAAATTTCTCCAGTTACCTGCCGGACTTTTTCTTTCTGTTAATTGGTTTTTTAATTGTATTTTTTTATACTGTCTATTGGCTCTGTCATATTGATTTGATGATGGAAATTCCCATGTTTTCGGGTTTACTCTGGACTCCCAATAATATTCCCATCTTTTGAATTGTTTCCAGCCATAAGCTTTCTTTTTAATATTGTTTTCATAATAATAACCGTTTTTAATTTTTTTTTCTTTACAATATTCATTAAAAGCTTTTCGATAATCTTTAAATGTGACTTTATTGCTTTTTTTGTCTTCAGGCAGATATTGTTGCCATGCTTGCGAAAAAGTATTTTTTGATAGTAATAATGCTAAAATAATAAATAAATATGTTTTCATCTTTATAAGATTTTGAAATTGCACCTTTGTGTATAAATCAATCCTGATTACCATTCAAAATATATGCTATAATTATGATACCATTTTCCTTCCGGGATAAATCCACATTTTAAAATATTATAATTGCAATTTACAATAAAAGCAGTTAAAAATCAAGTGGGAACGTAAATTACGGACTCAAAAAGCATGTAAATATTTATATTTTATTTAAATGGGACTTTCCGATTAAAAGAAGCAATTTTATTTATTATAAAAACAGGTAAATTGATTCAGTTTTTTTGTAATTTTTTATTATATCTTTTTCCATAGATTCTTGATCTCAAAGATATATCTCCTCACTTTGCCGGCACACCAAAATTGGAATTAACCCGTTTTATATTACTCAAATTTGATAGTTTGGAAACAATTGATATACAATTACCAAAATAAATCACATTATTGCCTGTTTTTTTTTTAACTTTGCTTTGTGTCAGACCAGGATTCACATAAAATATTTGATGAAACAATGTTTGAACAATTGTTTAAAACACAATTTGTCAAATTGTGTAATTATGCCGTTCAGTTTGTTTATGATATGGATGCTGCTAAGGATATAACCCAAAAAGTTTTTATTAATCTTTGGGAGAAACGGGAAAATATAAATCCTCAAAAGTCTATTCAGTCTTATTTATTTACCTCTGTTAGAAATCGTTGTTTCAATTATATACGCGACAATAAAAAATATCATAGTGAAGTACTTGATATCGAAACCATTGATATTTATCATATGACAGATATAGATAATATTTCCCTGAAAGAACTGGAGGATAAAATTGACGGCATATTGAGCAGTTTGCCGGAAAAATGCAGAATAGCATTTGAAATGAGTAGATATAAAGGAATGAAATATAAGGATATAGCAGAAGAACTAGGGGTTTCGGTAAAAACCGTTGAAGCACATATTTCAAAAGCATTGAAAAGCCTGCGCGAACAGTTGAAAGGCTATGAACTGCTATTATTTATTTTAATGGAGTTATTTTATAAAAATATTTAATATAATTAAAGATGTTTGATAAGAAAACGACAAAGACAAGGCTTATGAAGTTATTGAAATCAAGGAGTTTACTGTTTGTAAATGACTGTTTCAATAACGAGCATAACGCAGTATTTGACGTTTTATTTCAAACAATATATAGGGTAAAATTAAATTTAAGTGTATAACTATTAGAGTTGTTATGTTATAATGAAAGAAGGAAAACAAAATATTGATTATTTTAAACTTATATCTAAATATTTAAGTGGTAACGCCAATGAGCTTGAGGTTAAGCAATTGGAAGATTGGGTATTGGCATCACCTGAGAATAAAGAACAATTCAAAGCATATAAAAAAGCCTGGATCCTTTCAGGAATTAATCATAATATTAAGGAAATTGATGTTGATAAAGAATGGGTAAATACTGCTAAACAATTATTTAGCGAGAAGAAAGAAAATATTCGTCAAATATCGGCTAAACCAAGATACAGAATTGGCAATATCTTCCGAATTGCCGCTGCAGCAGCGATTATCTTAATTACATCTCTGTGGATGTACAGATATTTGGAAAAAGATAAATACGTTAATGTTGTTGCTCAAAATAATATAGAAGAAAGTATTTTACCCGATAGTTCAATGATTTATTTGAACAGATATTCTTCAGTTAAATATCCAACCATGAAAAATAAAAAACACAGAATGGTTGAATTGACGGGAGATGCTTTTTTTGAAGTAAAACGGGATACGGCTCATTCCTTTATTGTGAAAGCTGATGATATCAGGGTAGAAGTTTTAGGTACTTCCTTTTATGTGGATGCACGCAAAGATCAAACTCAAATTGTGGTCATCGTTAAATCGGGAACTGTTGCAGTGGCATCAAAAGATAAAAAAATAATATTAAAAGCCGGTGAAGCGGGAATATATAATAAAAATACCGGTGCATTGATCAAAAAACAAAACAAAGATCATAATTATTTAGCATGGAAAACAGATTTATTGATTTTTGAAAAAACCAGTCTTGAAGACGTTGTTTTTGATCTAAACAGGAAATTCCATACTGATATTTCTATTGGTAATCCTCAATTAGGATCTTGTGAAATTACTGCTACTTTCAATAAAAAATCTCTTGATGCTATTATAAATATTATAGAAAAAACATTAAAAATAAAAGCAGAAAAGAAAGATGGTAGAATCATTTTTACGGGTGAAGGCTGCAATTAATTTTAAAGTAACTAATCAGGTGGTATAATTTATAGATTGTCTGCGAGTTGAAAGCATAATAATATTTTCTCAATAATCTTTGCCCTTTTAAGGGAAATAAGAAAGGGTTCTCAATAAAAAGTTTTGAAAATATTATTATGCGAATATGATGTTTAAATGTATTTTATTTCGTTTTTGATAATATTCGACCTGAGTAGTTATATTTTAAATAATTTATGTTAATTCTATTATATGGTCAGAACTTGTTTTATAGTTGTCATTTTTTATTTAACAGTAGTTTCATTGTTCTCGCAGTCTGTTAGTGCTAAGATAACCATACACAAATCTAAAATAAAAGTGGAAAATTTACTGAAAGAAATATCACGACAAAGTGGTATGGATTTCTCTTATAATCCGCGTTCATTTGATATTGATAAAAAAATATCATTCCATATTGAAAATGCAACACTTGATGAAACCCTGAAAAAAATATGTTCAAAAATCCCTGTAAAATATATTATAGTTGAAGGGCAAATCGTATTAAATCGTAATGACGAAACAGGACGATTGGAAATAAAGGAAAGAGAATATTATTCATTAAGCGGTTTTGTAAGTGACCGGTCTTCAGGAGAAAGTCTTATCGGAGCAAATGTTTTTACACTTGGAAAATCCATCGGTACAAGCACAAATGAATTTGGGTATTATTCCATGAATCTTCCTAAAGGGAAATATAAAGTTCAATTTTCTTATTTGGGGTTCTCTCCGGAAATTGAAGTTGTTGAATTGAATAAAGACAAGAAAAAAAATATAAGGCTGAATGATGAATTGCAAAAACTTCCTGCGATAATCATAGAAATGCCTGTAATAGACTTGTTGGACAGAAAAAAGCCGGGAGAAAGAGAGATCAGCAAAAGGGAATTGAGCAATATGCCCGAATTCGGCAGTTCCTCCGGTTTGATCAAAGGATTGCAGGCGCAACCGGGAGTGAGTGTGCATAGTGACGGATCTGCTTTTTATTTTGTAAGAGGTGGTGAAAAGGATCAAAATCTTATTATTATCGATGATGCACCTATATACAATCCTGCACATCTTTTCGGGTTTTATTCGCTTGTTATCCCCGATTTCACAAAATCAATAAAATTGTATAAAAGCGATATACCTGTTAGTCTGGGAGACAGGTTGTCATCTGTTTTAGATATAAGGACAAAAGACGGAAATCTGAATAAATTTGAAATTAATGGGGCTACCAGCCTTATCCTCAACAGATTGTCGGTTGAAGGTCCCATTGTGAAAGGTAAAAGTTCTTTTTTTACTTCCTTGCGATTATCTAATTTTAATTGGTTGTACAAAAAATATGTTCCCGATCTGAATCTTGGTTTTGGCGATTTCAATCTCAAATGGAATTATAAGATCAATAGTAACAACAGATTTTATTTTACATTTATTAATAGTAGTGACATTTTTTCAAATACCGGTGTTATTTCAGGTACTTCCGCCGGGATTCAATGGAATAATCTTGCAATGACTTTAAGGTGGAATCATATTTTCAATCCAAAACTATTTTTAAATACTATATTTTACACAGGAAATTACCAATACAAAATTTCTGCAGTAAAAGATATCTGGCATTCGGGAATAGGCAGCCTTAGTTTGAAATCTGATTTTACTTGGTACAATAGCAGCAAAATGACTTCAAAATTCGGACTGGAACTACATGGGTATTTCTTTAATCCCGGAAAAATACTGGAAGGTTCACTTGTGAGCCTGTTTCCGGCGATCAAACAGGATAATTCCAGACAAACTGTAATTTATTTCAACTCAAACTACCATCTTTCAGAAAAATTGCGGTTGAATGCCGGACTGAGAATGTCAACATGGAGCAATTATGGTCCTGCCACTTATTATGATTTTGATGATAAACACCAATTTGTTGAAGCTGTACAAACAGGACAGGGAGCATACAATACTTATTTTAATCCCGATCCAAGGGTGAGTGCCACTTATTATATCGACAGTACTTCTTTGGTTAAATTGAGTTATGGTATCTATCATCAGTTTATACATCTTATTTCCAATTCAACTTCTCCTTTTACATCTTTTGAAGTATGGTTGCCGAGTAGTCCCAATATCAAACCCCAAAAGGCAAATCAGATATCATTGGGATTTGTAAAATACATTCCTAAAGCGGGAATAGAATTGAGCATGGAAGCTTATTATAAAAAAATGAGCAATCAAATAGATTATGAACCTCATGCCAATACTTTTCTGAATCCGCTGATAGAAGGAGAACTGCGATTTGGGAAAATGAACTCTTACGGTTCGGAATTTCTTGTCAAAAAAGACAGAGGTAAATTTAACGGGTGGATCGCTTATACTTATTCCAGAACTATGAGAAGAACTCCCGAAATAAATAAAGGTAAAGAGTACCCGGCTTTTCAGGATAGGCCTCATGATCTTTCATTGATGATGAATTACAATATCAGCAGGCGATTAATGGTTTCACTGTATTGGACATCTTATTCAGGTTCGACTTTTTCATCACCGACCGGATTTTACACTTTCAAAGGGAATAGAATCCCTATTTACGGTCAAAAAAATAATGACAGATTGCCGGCATATCATCGTATGGATTTTGCGGTTAAATTTATTTTGAATAAAAATCCTGAAAATCGCTACAGGCATAGTTTGACTTTTTCATTGTTCAATGCACTGGCACATAAAAATATCGTTGATATTAATTTTAATAAAATAGAAAATGAAAATAATTCACTTTTAGTTAAAGCAAATGTTATCGGGCAGGAAAGTCTGATAGCAACACAAACAATGCTGGTAAGATTTTTACCTTCATTGACATATAAGTTTAATTTTAAATAATTGATATAATTAAAAGCCTCATAGAGGCGATCCCGCTGTACAGCGGGATGGTAGTACTAATTTTAGAAGAAGATGTTGTTTTGGCGAGATTTTTGTGCAAAAATCATGACAAAACAAAAATATAATAGTATTGATTAAAATCAGAATTCTATAAAATGAATAAATACAAATATAAAGGATATTTTTTGGTAATGATTTTGTTACTTATCGGTTGTGAGGAAAAAATTGACTGGAATTATAATATTACCGATTCCGGTAAATTGGTTGTGGAAGCCATAATCACCGATGAATACAAGTATCAGGAAGTGGTTTTATCTTTAAGCAGAGATGATATTAACGGAACACAAATACCGGCGACCGGTGCGATCATTAATCTTATTTCAGAAAATGAAACTTATTCTTTTAGAGAAAATACTTCTTCTCCCGGGACATATCTTAGTGAAAATCCATTTGCAGGCAAATTAAATAAAATATACATTTTGGAGATCGAATGGGAAAATAATACTTATCGTTCCAAAAGCATTATGAAGCCTGTTGCTCCTATGAATAAAATGACATTTAAACAAACAGTTGATAATAAATTCACAATTGATGAGGTTGCCCCTCAATATTCTCCGAATGAACAGGCAATGTACGAGATCGATATTGACTGGTCGCATATTGTAAATTCGGATTCAGCAAAGGCGAAATTGTATTTTTTTACTTTTAAAACAATCGATGTAAATGAAATTTTCAGACCTGCAAAAGAAATCGTAAAATTTCCAAGAGGTACCATTGTTATCGAAACTAAATACAGCCTTAATTCGCAAATGGCTGCATATTTTCGTGCAATGTCTATGGAAACTCAATGGCAGGGAGGTGTTTTTGATGAAGCCTCGGGCGAATTGCCTTCCAATATAAGTAATGGGGCACTTGGATTGTTTGGTATGAGTTCTGTAATAAAAGATACTTTGATTGTAAAGTAATACAAAATTAACTTTGGATTAAAATCTGATAGTATTTTTCATTACGGTTTCCCTCAGCGTTCCTTAGAGTATCCATAGCGATCCTTAGCGGGAAAACAGACAGATTTTCAGTTTTAGTTACTAAGTTTTTATCTCCCGCAAAGGGCGCAAAGGTATCGCTGAGTTTCGCAAAGGATATATTTGAATAATAAAGAATAATTGTGCTATACTTTTTGATGACAATTAACTTTGGATGAAAATCTGATAGTCTTTTTTACCCCGGTTTCCCTTAGCGTTCCTTAGCGTATCCATAGCGATTCTTAGCGGGAAAACAGACAGATTTCCAGTTTTAGTTGCTAAGTTTTTATCTCCCGCAAAGGGTGCAAATGTATCTCAGAGTTTCGCAAAGGATATATTTGAATAATAAAGAATTATTGTGCTATACTTTTTGGTGACTATTATCACTTGAATGTTAATTAAAAAATAAGTATTTACTCAGGTATAATGCTTGTCTTTGCCAAATTCTCAGGAAAAAGTTACTAAAACTATCAATTTGATTTAAGAATTAATAAAATTAATTAGGGTATAATTTATTTCATGTGTAATATAATTGATTAACGGATAATACATCCTTATTTTTAATAATCTAAAAAATATTTATCATGAAAAAATTAAGTTTTGTTTTAGCGATTTTCTTAGCAATTTTCGTAGTTCAGTCATGTACAAAAGATACAGATATGGTTGCTGAACAAAAAGCACCGCAGTTACCGTCAGTTGAAACTTTTGTAATGCCATTTGATGATTTTTCAGAATCTCAGAGAAACCAGGTAGAAGACAGGACAGTTAATAACTTCAGTTATGCTCTTGGTAATATCCTGATATGGAATTCATTATTGGATATGAATCTGAGAATTCCTGTTTTATCATTCATAGAAGCACTAAAGCATGAAGCTGATTATCAGGGCAATGGTGTATGGTTATGGGCTTATGAAGTGACAGATGATCAGGGAGATACTTATCAGGCAGAATTATATGGAGAGTTGCTGGTAGATGATGAAATAAAATGGGATATGTATGTTTCCAAAACAGGAGGTTTCCAAAATATGCACTGGTACACCGGAGTTACTGCCAATGATGAATCATATGCTCACTGGACACTGTACTTTGATACGGAAGATCCAAAACCTTTTATAAAGATTGATTTTAAGAAGGATACTAATGCAGGTCTTGGAGGTATCCGTTATACAAATATTATCCCGGATGTGCCCCAAAATGGTGGTTATATTGAATACAGGGAAGGAAATGGCGCTGCTACAGATGGTTTCAACAGGGCTTACGATGTTTACAAATCAGAAATAGATAATCTATTGGAGATCAATTGGAGTAAAGAAAATAAAAACGGAAGAGTTAAAGATATTGAAAGATATCACGATACGGAATGGCATTGTTGGGGAACCGATTTTAAAGATATACAATGCTAATAGATCAGATGTAAATTATAATTATTAATTTTTTGTTGAAAGGCGGGTTTTTTGCCCGCCTTTTTTATTTGTACCTACTCAGGTAGAATCATTTTGATTGAATTAAAACCTAAAAATCAAGTTTTTTCCTGATAATTTATTTATGTAAAAATCTTTGTGCACCTTTGCATTTCAATTTTAAAAATCAGTAAAATGTATAGAACTCATAATTGTAATGAATTAAGAATTAATAATGTTGGAGAAGAAGTGACATTAAGCGGATGGCTTCATTCAAGCAGGGATTTTGGAGGAATGACATTCATAGATCTTAGGGATAGATATGGGATCACTCAATTGGTTTTTTCGATGGATGATGATGCGGAAATGTGTGAAAGAGCGAGAAAACTCGGAAGAGAATATGTGATTCAGGTTACAGGTATTGTCAGGGAAAGATCAAATAAAAATCCTAATAGGTCTACAGGTGATATAGAGATCGAAGTCAAATCTTTAGAAGTTTTGAATTCATCCAAAACTCCTCCGTTTACTATTGAAAATGAAACAGATGGAGGTGATGAACTGAGGATGAAATACCGTTATCTTGATATAAGAAGGGAGCCGGTTAAAGAAAATCTGATCTTTAGAAGCCGTTGTTCTCTTGAAGTGAGAAAATATTTGGGAGACAATGGATTTATTGAAGTGGAAACGCCATTTTTGATAAAAAGTACTCCTGAAGGTGCCAGGGATTTTATCGTTCCCAGCAGACTCAATAAAGGTCAGTTTTATGCACTTCCACAATCTCCTCAGACATTTAAACAATTGTTGATGGTTGCCGGGATGGATAAATATTACCAAATAGTAAAATGTTTTAGAGATGAAGATCTAAGAGCTGACAGACAACCGGAATTTACTCAAATCGATTGCGAGATGTCCTATGTTCATAGGGATGATATTCTTGATACATTCGAGGGATTAACAAAGCATATTTTTAAAACTTTGCTTGATGTGGAATTACCTGATTTTCCTAAAATGGATTATGATCATGCTTTAAAATATTATGGTTCGGATAAACCGGATGTGAGATTTGATATGAAATTTCATGAGCTTAATGATTTGATGAAAGGTCATGGGTTTTCTGTTTTTGATGATGCAGAATTGGTCGTTGGTATCAACGCAGAAGGACAATGCGGTAATTATTCAAATAAAGATATAAAGAAATTAACTGAATGGGTTCAAAGACCTCAAATCGGAGCTAAAGGACTTGTATATGTGAAGTATAATGATGATGGAACTATTAAAAGTTCTGTTGGTAAGTTTTATTCCGAAGAACAACTAAAAGAATGGTTGGGAAGATTTGATGCTAAACCGGGCGATATGTTGTTGATATTATCCGGCGAAACGGATAAAACGAGAAAACAACTGGGTGAATTGAGACTTGAGATGGGAAGAAGAATGGGATTGATGAAAGAAGGGGATTTCAAAGCTCTTTGGATCGTTGATTTTCCTTTATTGGAATGGGATGAAGAAGAAGGAAGATTTTTTGCCATGCATCATCCGTTTACCGCTCCTAAAAAAGATGAAATAGATAAAATGATGAGCGGGGATTTTGAAACATTAAAAAATCTCAAGGCAGATGCTTATGATCTGGTTATAAACGGAGCCGAGATAGGAGGAGGTTCTATAAGAATTCATGATAGGGAACTACAGGCAAAGAACTTCACATTACTTGGTTTTACTCCCGAAGAAGCAGAAAAACAGTTTGGTTTTCTAATGGGTGCATTTGAATATGGTGCTCCACCACATGGAGGAATTGCCTTTGGTTTTGACCGATTATGTGCTGTGATGAACAATCAGAATTCGATCAGGGACTTCATTGCATTTCCCAAAAATAATCAGGGCAGGGATGTTATGATCGATGCTCCTGACACTGTTGATCAGGTTCAATTGGATGAATTGGGGCTGGAGTTGAAAGGGGAAGAGGAAGATTGAATGAGATTGAATAAGATTGAATGAGATTGAATGCGATTGAATAAGATTGAATAAGATTTATTTCCATTAGTCTCGAAAATCAATCTTCCAAAACAATCTAAATCAATCTCCAACCCAATCTCCATCAATCTCAAACCCAATCTACATCAATCTTCCAAACCAACCTACATCAATCTTAAACCCAATCTACATCAATCTTCCAAACCAATCTACATCAATCTTAAACCCAATCCCCCAAAAATCAATCTAAATTCCTATCTTTGCAATACTAAACCTATTAAGATGAGCAAACTAATATCAATTTTCAGATCACCTTTCAAAATGAAGCTGTATTTTCTAAAAAAACTGCCCAGTTTATTTTTTTGGAATATAAGAGTTGATGAAATCAGTGCCACCAGAGCTAAAATTTCAATTCCTTATGGATGGAGGACTCAAAATCCGTTTAGGTCTATCTATTTTTCAGCACTTGCCGGAACAGCAGAGTTATCAACCGGGTTGTTGGCGTTTTTAGCTGCGGAAAATCAGGATATTTCTATGTTGGTTGTCGGAGTTAAAGGCAGATTTACAAAAAAAGCCAATACAAGATCTTTTTTTATATGTGAGCAAGGACAAGAATTAATAGACACTGTTAATAAAGCTATCGAAACTGGCGAGGGTCAGACGGTCGAAGTGATCTCCCGTGGATTTAATGAAAATAATGAATTGATAGCTGAATTTGAGTTTACCTGGTCCTTCAAAAAAAGAAATAAATTAAAATAACAACTTATTGATATTGAACCAAGTTATTAAGATTTTGTTTTCATTATGAAACAACTATTTATTAAAACAAAAATTATTATTATGGGATGGTTAAAACGATTATTTTTTGGAGCTAAATCTACTGTAAAATCAGCTGCTGATCAAGTTTCCGAAGCAGGTGATGATTTATTGGATAAAGCTAAGGACACTTTTGATGACGTTACAGATGTAGCCGGTGATATGATAGAAAAAGGAAAAGACATTACGGAAGAAACTGTTGAAAAAGTTAAAGATTTTAGCTCGGATGCTATTGAAAAAGCTAAAGATGTATTAGATGATGCCGGTGAAGTAGCTGATAAAATTGTTGAGAAAGGTAAGGATATCACAAAAGATGTAATGGAAAAAGCTGAGGATATTGGTGAAAAAGTTGTCGAAAAAGCTAAAGATACTTTTGAAGATGTAACTGAAGTAGCAAAAGATGCAATGGAGAAAGGTAAAGAAATTGTAAATTCTGTTGTCGAAAAAGAAGATGCAGTGAAAGAGGATTTGGCGGATAAAGTAGAAGATGTTAAAGATGAAATTAAAGACGTTGAAGATAAAGCCTGATTTCTTTTAATATCCATGATCTTTCTTGTTTTATATCTACACAGGTATAATTATTTAACCGAAAAAAAACATTTTTTTGCTATATTTTATCTTTTTTTAGATGTAACTCCTTTAGTGTCATGTCAAAGATATAGTTGTTGGTGCTCAAAATCACCCTGTTTGAATAGATTAATATAAAATTAGATATTTTGGGAATATGAATCCTATTTTATCGGATAAATCAGGATTCATATTCCTAATTAATCCAATTTATTATTAACATATAGTAAAAATTGTTATAAATATTTTTCATATCTATATTAATAATATGCATCAAATTATGATTATTAATCGTATGAATATAATATTTATTCATATGTTTAATTTAAGGAAATTCAATGATTTAAAGATAAAAAAAGACTAAATATTAAGTTTTTACTGTTTTATTTATTTTTTACCTCAAAAATTTTGTTATTATTCACTAAAATTTATACCTTTACCCCTGATATATCCGAATAAACTTTTTATTTGGAGTATGTCGTATGTAAAAAGACGAAATTTAAAATTAATAAACCAAAACTCAATCTGAGATGAAACTTAGAAACTTATTCTATGTTGTAATGCTGTTTTTATTGGCGATTACAAATATTGATGCACAGGAATGGACAAAAAACTTACCTCAAAAAGATCCTTCCGAATTAACCTTTTTTGATTATCAAAATGCATTTTATCAGTACTGCGATGAACTGGGAGTTGATGAAGGCTATTATTTTGATGAATATGGCGAAAAGCATAAAATGGCCGGTTGGAAGCAATTCAAAAGATGGGAATGGTTTTGGGAACAACTTATAGATCCAAAAACAGGAAAGTTTCCAAATTTTAGTGCTGAAGATATGGTGCGCAAATACTATAATCCGCCACAACAATTGCCGAATGGATTAGCAACGGCTACATGGACATCCCTCGGTCCTATTTCTTCCGGTGGAGGATATGCAGGATTAGGTAGAATTAATTGTATAGCCTTTCACCCGACGGATAACAATACATTTTGGGTGGGAACTCCGGCAGGAGGAATTTGGAAGACTACAAATGGTGGTTCTTCATGGACAGTGTTGAATAATGGAACAGGTGTACTGGGAGTCAGTGATATTGTTATTCCTTCCGACTATGCTGCATCTCATACCATTTATATTGCAACAGGGGATAGAGATGCTACCGATAACAGAAGTATTGGTGTACTAAAGTCAACAGATGGAGGAGTTACCTGGAACACAACAGCTTTAAATTATAATCTTTCACAAAACCAACTGGTAACAAGATTATTGCTTGATCCAAATGATGATAATACTTTAATAGCAGTAACTAAAGACGGAGTGTTCAGAACCACAGACGGAGGTACGACTTGGCCAATGATTAGCAATCCTGCTTATTATTTTATAGATATGGAATATAAACCGGGAGATTTTAATACTTTGTATGGCGCAACCAGATCCAGTGGAGATATTTGGAGAAGTACTGATGGAGGAGTTAATTGGACACGAGTTTTAAATAGTGCCGGTTCAAGAGTTGAATTGGCTGTTTCTCCTGCTAATGCTTCCGTTGTTTATGCATTAGTAGGAGCGCCAGATAATAGCTTGTTTGGTGTCTATAAATCAACTAATAGTGGTGCTTCTTTTTCTTTGGTATATGATGGATCACTAGCCAATCATAATTTATTAGGTTATTATACAGACCAAAGTGGTTCAGGAGGTCAAGCTTTCTATGACCTGTCTTTGGAGGTTTCCAATACAGATGCTAATACTGTATTTGTGGGGGGAGTAATAACATTTAAATCTACTGATGGGGGCACAACATTTAATGCGATTAGTTGTTGGACCGCAAGCAATACATACAACTCTGCCGGGGTTCCGGTTGTTCATGCTGATAAACATAAATTACAGTACAGGTCAAATGGGGATTTATTTGAATGTAATGACGGTGGAGTTTATATTTCTAACGATAATGGTAGTACCTGGACTGATAAAACCAATGGTATGGTGATAAGTCAAATGTATAGACTTGGTGTGTCTCAAACAGTGGCTACAGAAACTCAATGCGGATTGCAGGATAATGGTACAAAGTTAATCACAGGAGGTGTTTGGTCAGATGTAAGGGGTGGTGACGGTATGGAATGTATTATTGACTATACCGATGTAAATGTTCAATACAATACTTATACAAATGGTAAAATTGATCGAACGGATAATCATTGGATGAATTCTCATAGTATAAAACCTACAGGTTCTGATGGTGCTTGGGTTACTCCTTATGTTCTTGATCCTGTTGATCACAATACTGTTTATGCCGGTTATCAACATATTTATAAATCAACCGATAAAGGAGAAAACTGGAGTATTATTTATAATCTCGATTCCGGTGATAAATTCAGAGCTCTGGCAGTAGCACCCTCAAACACACAGTATATTTATGCTTCTGAGCCTTATACTCTATGGAAAACAACTGACGGAGGTACAAACTGGACAGATATTACAACAGGTTTGCCCGGTGGTTTTATTACATACATAGCAATTAAAAATGATGATCCCAATACCGTTTGGGTTACCTTGAGTACTTATACCGGAAATTCCGTGTATCAAACTACTGATGGCGGTAGCAATTGGACAAATATTTCTACAGGATTGCCTGCCGTTCCTGTTAATACGATAGTTCAGGATAAATTGGTAACAGATCAGGTTGATTTATATGCAGGTACATATAATGGTGTTTATTATAAAGCAGGTGCTGCTAATTGGGCTCCTTTTAACGGAGGTTTACCAAATGTGGATGTTAGAGAACTGGAGATTTATTATGCACCTAATCCATCCGATAGCAAACTAAGAGCCGCTTCTTATGGAAGAGGACTTTGGGAAACGCCGATTATTGCACCTTGCTCAGTTACAATCACACAAAGCGATGAAGGTGATTGCAATGATAATGGCACAGGATCCAACGCCGCTGATGATTGGTTCGATATTACTTTCAATGCTACTGCTGTAAGTAGTGTTTCAACTCAGTATCAGGTTGTATTGAATGCAAATGCTGACGGCACGGGTGGTACTGTATTAGGCACATCCGATTACGGAACAGCTATTACTGTAGGCACATCGAGCAATCCTCCTTTTGTTGCAGATGGTGCTACTACTTATAATATAACAATAAGAGATGCTACAAATAATACATGTCATGCTGATTATACAACTACTCCGGTAGCAAGTTGTTCGAACGCAATAGCGGATTGTTCTCAATTATTTATTTCACAATATGGAGAACCCAGTAGTGGTAATGGAAAATATATTGAGATTTATAACCCTACAAATGCTACGGTTGATTTGAGTAATTATAAGATTTGGAAAATTTCAAACGGTGGTAACTGGCCGGAAGCTACTATTAATTTAAACGGTGAAAGTATCGCCGCATATGATGTTTTTGTTATAGCAAACAATTCTATGGATGTCCCGGGAGCAGACAAATATTCAGGCTCTATCAGTTTTAACGGTGATGATGCTATGGGTTTAGCATACAATGGAGGAAGCGGCTCAACCTTTAGTTTAATTGATGCCATAGGAGAGGATGGACCTGATCCCGGTAATGGTTGGGATGTAGCGGGAATTACCAATGCTACAAAGAATCACACTTTGGTAAGAAAATCAACTGTCAAAGTTCCCAATACCGACTGGGATGCTTCGAGAGGAACAAATACATCTGATTCCGAATGGGAAGTTCAAACTTATAATCAAAATGACTTGGGATCACATACTAGTGATTGTTATACTCCTCCTGTTTGTTCTTTGACTGATGCAGGACTTGACAATGTAAATTGTAATAATAATGGCACAGGAAATAATAGTAGTGATGACTATATAACTTTTACTCTTGATCCCCAAGGACAAAATACCGGTACTACTTACAATGTAACAGTTCCGTCCGGATATACAGTCACTCCTACTTCGGGAACGTATGGAGCTTCAACTCCAACATTATTCCAACTAAATAACGGAAGTGCAGGTGGTGGAGATGTAACTGTAACAATAACAGATGCTGATGATAGTGATTGTACTTTGGATGTTACGGTTACCGACCCCGGCTCTTGTTCTGTTACCATATATATTGACAATCATGGTGGACCGACAATTGCAGATCCTTGTACTTGTGCAGGAGACGGATTATTTGATGAGGAAGTAGTTGTACATTCAAACCCCGGTGAGACATGGACAGTATCAGCCAATACAGGTTACCTTGATCCAAATACACTAGTAGAATTTACAGTTGGTACAACTTTGACTGAAATTAGTCCCGGAGTATATTCTTTGGTGGGCAAGCATAGAGATGATATCGGATATGATTTAACAGTCCAGGGAGGACCTGCCGGAGTAACACCTATTATTTTATCAATAAATAATCTATGTTGGTATCCTGATCCAAGTATTACGGGATTGGATAATCAATATTGTGAAAATGATCCTGCAGTAACTCTGACAGGAAGTGCTCAATTGGGAGACGGTAGTGGTCCTGCTCCGGAAGAATCTCATGATTTTTCAATAAATGGAGTTGGTGGAGCTACTCAATTTGATCCTGCAGCATTGGGAGCCGGTTCTTACCAAGTGATATATACATTTGATGCTGAAGATGACGATCCCGATGAACATCATCCCGGTTGTGTTGCTTATGATACAATGGATGTAGTTGTAAATGCATTGCCAAATGTAGTTGCAGCAAGCAACAGCCCAATATGTGAAGGTGAAGACATTTTGTTACAAGAGACAGGAGGAGAAGCTGATACCTGGAGTTGGACGGGTCCAAACGGCTTTACATCAACTGATCAAAATCCGGTAATTTCAGATGCTACTGTTGCAGCTTCAGGGACATATACAGTGGTTGGTACCAATAGTACTACTGGATGTGAAAATGAAACAACTGTTGATGTAGTAGTTAATCCAAAGCCTGATGAACCTGTTGTTGATGATATTACGGTTTGTGAAGGAGAGAGTACTTTAATAGTACCACAACAAACCGGTGGTGGCGGCGGAACGCCAACCTGTGGGTTAACAGGAGATGTTAGTATTACAGGTATTATGGATGGACCATTGACAGGAGGTGTTCCCAAATTTGTTGAATTATACGTTCATAATACAACAGACTTTACTGGTTGGTCTGTCAGAAATCATAATAATGGAGGTGCCGGAGTATCAAATGAAACCGATTTATCTTCATTGGGTACAATAAATGCAGGTGAATATGTATATGTGATAAGATGGGGGAATAATGGTGCAAATGAACAGGCATTTTTGGATTGGTTCGGATTGACACAAGCCGAGTATGATGCAATGAATACAATAGCAGGTCCTGCACCTAATGTTAACGGCGATGATGCTGTTACTTTATTCGACGGAACAAATATAATAGATCAATATGGAGTAGTTGGAGTTGACGGAACTGGACAGACTTGGGAATATAAAGACGGTTGGGCATACAGGAATAATGAAACAGGACCTGACGGAACTAATTTTGACGATACGGAATGGACTTACAGTGGACCGGATGCTCTGGACGGAGAAACTTCAAATGCTACGGCACAAACTCCATTCCCGATAGGAACATATACCTGTTCTACTGTAACCGGTGATGCTCTTTTCAATTTTTATACCGATGCAGCATTAACAAATTTAGTGGCTGGTCCGGCAACTTCTTATGACCCGGGAACTACACCGGCTAATAGTCCACAATCTATTTGGGTAACTCAAATAGATACTACTTCAGGTTGTGAAAGTGATGCTGTAGAAGTTGTAGTTACGGTATATGAACAACCGAGTGCAGATGCCGGAGACAATCAGTTTTTCTGTGATCTGCCTGCCAGTATTCAACTGAATGCTACTGCAAATTATGACGGACAATGGACAACTACAGGAGCAGGAACTATTGCATATGCAACAAATACTTCCACTACTTATTCTCCTGTTGCTGCCGATTTGGGTACAACTGTGATAATGACCTGGACAACAGGTTCTCCGGCAGGTGCAACTTGTGAAGCTGCTGTCGACAGTATGGGTGTGACTTTTGTACCACCTACGGAAGATGCTGAATTTTCTTATACACAGGATGAATATTGTCCTGAAGACGGCAATCCCACAGTAACTCATACAACTGGAGTAGATGGTATTTATACATGGGAAGCAATTGATCCCAATAATAATCTGGTTATCGATAAACATACCGGAGAGATAGACATGAATGCCAGTGATTGGGGAATTTATGATATAACCAATACAGTTGATGGCAGGGGAAATCTTATAATAACAGGAGTAATCGATGGTCCTATTACGGGAGGCTTACCCAAAGCGATTGAACTTTATGTGGTTAAAGATATAACAGACCTAAGCAGATATGGATTGGAAAGCGCTAATAATGGTAATGGTTCAGCAGGAACACCTGAATATACATTTCCTGATGATGCTGTTGCAGCCGGAACATATATTTGGGTTGCAACTGAAGCACTTCAATTCAATAATTTCTTTGGAGAAGATCCTACATATACCAATGGTGTTGCTTCCATTAACGGAGACGATGCCATCGTATTGTATAATGATGGTCAGGTAATAGATGTTTTTGGTGATGTAAATACCGATGGTACGGGACAACCGTGGGAGTATAAAGATGGTTGGGCATACAGAAATAATAATACCGGACCTGACGGTACTTTGTTTGATTTAGATAATTGGAGTTTCTCCGGTCCTGATGCATTGGATGGAGAAACTTCAAATGCAACAGCCCAAACACCATTTCCAATGGGATCATTTACAACAACTTTTAGCGCATCCTGTGATGCCAATACTCATACGGAAAGAATTACAGTTGGAGATATAGAACCTCCGACTGTAAATTGTCCTGCAGATCAGACGGTATATTTAGATCCCGGAGATTGTGGAGTATTCTTATGGTATGATGATCCTGATGTGATAGATAATTGCTCAGGAGATCCTGTGATCACTAAAATAGCAGGTCCGGACAAAGGAAGTGAATTCACATTGCTGGGTAGTCCATATACAATAGAGTTTGAAGTATATGATGCAAATGGCAATGGACCTGTAAATTGTTCATTTGATATAGCTATAGAAGGATATCCAAATCCTCTTGATGGAGTGATGGCGTGCAATGATGTTGTAAAAGTATCATTGGATTCCAATTGTGTTGTTCAAATGAATGCTGATAATTTCCTTGAAGGAGGTCCATATCATTGTTATAATATGTTCCAGGTATATGTAGATGATCCTGCTTATTCCGGAGTAAATGTTACAAATGAAAAAATACATCTGGATCCCGGTACGTATATGGTGACCGTTGCAGATGCAGCCAATGGCAATAATTCTTGTATGACTACTATGATAGTACAAGATAAACTTGAGCCTACACTTGAATGTAATTGTCCTGCTGGAGGCTTGTTCCCAGAAGGTTCGGAATGGTCTGAACCTATAAATGGCAAATTCTTCTGGAATGATAAAATGTTTGATATTCATAATAATTGTTATAATTTTGGATCTGAGGAATTCCTGCCGGGACATGATTTCCACTATTATGATGTTTATCCGGTTCAAGTATCAGCTGACGGAGATTATAGCCTGATAATGACAGATGATAATAGTAAAGCGATTTTAGGTGTATATGAAGATAATTTCAACTCTGCCGAAGTATGCAATAATCTGATATGGGGAGATGGTGGTTATTACAATTTCTTCGGTTCATTTTATGTTGAACCAAATACCACTGTTACTCTTGAAGCAGGAAAACAATATTATATAGTTGTTTCTGATTTTGATAGTGGTTTTAAAGGAAAATATACACTTGAAATGATTCCGCCAACCGGAGCTCAGATATATTTCACTCAATCAATTTATGATGATAAGTGTGTATTGTACGGTTGTTATAATCCTAAAAAAGATTATTCAGATAAATTTGAGATTCCTGAGGTTATTGACAATTGTGATATAGCTAATCCTGTATTGATTTCATCCGAATTTGTAGATAGTGATAATTGCGGAATACAAAAATTGGTTAATACATGGCAAACAACCGATTTGGGTGGAAATGTTGCTACGTGTACACAGGAATATGTTTTCCAAGGCTTAACTCTTGGTAAATTGGAATGGCCTAAAAATTATGACAATCTGCCATTTAACAATCCGATGTTGGAATGTGACGGTTTATATCCGTTAGACGAAAATGGAAATCCAAGTCCTTATAATAAAGGTGGATTGGAAGGAACAGGTAAACCTAAAGGTTTTGGTAATACTTGTGCAGCGGAAATTTTTTATTATGATGAAGTCCATCCGTTGGATTGCGGAACTAAAATATTAAGACATTGGACTTTGGTTGATGATTGTACAGGAGCTGTTTATACTCATACACAAATAATCAGAATTACTGATACAACCGCTCCAACATTTATGGTACCTGATAATATTGAAGCAAAAACCAAAGCTTATATATGTAATTCAAATATAGAAGTACCTGCGATCATGCATCTTGAAGATAATTGCTGTACAGATTTGAAATGGTGGGTAACCACTGACATGGGATTTGATATCTCAGGTGATATAAACGGAAACGGTTATGTTGATGCTAATGAAACATGGACATTATTGAATGTTCCGACAGGTACATATGAATTGTGTTATCATGCTGTTGATTGCTGTGATAATCAAACAGATCAATGTATTACTATCCATGTATTTGATGGTAATCCTCCGATTGCAGTATGTGAGCAATACAAACAAGTAAGTTTAACCGCAATGGGCAACGCAAGAGTATATGCTCTTGATTTTGATTCAGGATCATTTGACAATTGTAATCCTGTTTACTTTAAAGTATTGAGAGTAGGAGACGATCAGAATTATGATGGAGGTTGTGAAAATCTTAACGGAGATGACAGACCTGCAACTGCTACAATAGATGTTTGGTATGATGATGAAGTATCTTATTGTTGTGAAGATGCCCAAAGTGAAGTTATGACCTCATTGAGAGTATTTGATGTGGATCCCGGAGCAGGACCTGTATATCCAAGTAGAATGGAGCCGGGTGGAGACTTATATGGACATTATAATGACTGCTGGAGTATTGTTAAAGTTGAATGCAAAATACCACCTGCTTTGGATTGTCCTCCTGTATCAATATCATGTGAAGAAAGTCTGGATCCAAATGAGAATCCAAAATTATGGCCAAATGTGATCAGTGTATGTGGATATGAATTGGATTATAGTGATAACAGAGATATGGGAATATGCGGAGCTAATATAGTAAGAACATGGACAGCGACCGGATGTGGAAAAGCAACACAATGCAAACAAAAGATAAGTATTGAAACAACAGAGCCATTTGATCCATGTACAATCAAATTCCCAAGGGATGTAAAAGCAGATTGTTCTAAAGAATTGAGAGACGGTGGCGAGCCAAAATGGGATGAGAATCCATGTAATATTGTGACTGCAGAGATTATTAATGAAGATACATTCAAATTTGTAGATGGAGCATGTTATAAAATAGTAAGAGATTGGGCAGTGATAGACTGGTGTGTATATGAACCAAATTCAGGTGCAGAAGATAATATAGATGCTATTAGCGGAACAAAATTGAACTGTTCGCAATTAGTGGAAGACGGATATTACAGATATACACAAATATTAATGGTAACTGACTTTATACCGCCTACAATAGAAGTTGAAGATGATTGTATCGGATATACAGACGGATGTTTTGCAAATGGAGCAACACTAAATGCACATGCAACTGATAGTTGTAATTTTGAACAGAAATTCAATTGGAAGTATCTGGTATTAAATATGGATACATGGGATACTATCCAGTATTCATATAATTACACACCACGACCACAATCAGGAAGAAAAGGTAGTAGAAGCAAAGATAATCTGGACAGAACATCTGATGCAAGTTTGGTTATACTTGATGCATTGCCTGGAGGAACTTACAAAGTCGAATGGACTGTTGGAGACGGATGTGGAAATGCAAATACAACAGATCAATATTTCAGAGTTGTTGATAAAAAAGCACCTACTCCTGTGATGGTTGATATCGCAACAGCCATGATGACAAATTGTAGTGTAGAAGTATGTGCTAACTGGTTTGATAAAGGAGGTTGTGATGGAAGTTGTATTTCATCTTATGATAACTGTACTGATAAAGAAGATCTTTACTTTACATTTAGCGCAGTATTACCTAAATTGGATATAAATCCATGGAAATGGCAGAAACAGCTAAATAAATATGGAAGATATTTCTATGATCCTGTGACAGGATTGATCTCTACCGAAGAGAAATATTTGTTTGGGGAAGCATTTGCATGGGATCCTGAGAAAAAGACCTCTTGCAGGATATATGGAATAGACAGGGAAGGTAATGCACCGGAATTGGTTATTGCCGTTGATATTTACGTATGGGATCAATTTGCTGAAAATGAAGATTGCGATGACAATAATTATGATTTTGCTACTGCAATACTTACTTTGAATAACGAAGGTGATGACTGTCCTTCTGTTGGTTCTTTAGTATCGGGAATGGTATCCCAATGCAATAATGATAAACCTGTATCAGATGTAAAAATCACATTTGACAATGGAGAACAGTTTATTAATATTTTGAATAGTTCAGATGGTATATACAAGGCAAATCTTATTGACGATAATTACTCTGTAGTTGCATCTAAACAAGAAGATGGAATATATGGATTAACAACATTGGATCTGGTAATTATTCAGAAGCATTTATTAGGAATCAAAAAGGTTAATGATGTTTGTAGATATGCTTCAATGGATGTCAACGGGGATGGTAAAGTCTCTGCAGCTGACATATTGAATGCAAGGAGATTGATACTTGGAGTATTACCGGCAGAAATGGACTGGAGATTCCTTGATGAAGACTATGTAATTAATAATACCGATTTAAATCATTTTTCACTGAAAGACGCATATAGAAAAACAATTTCAGTATTTGAAGGTAATACCTTAGATAATACCAACTTTACCGGAGTTAGAAGCGGAGATGTGAATTTGAGTGGCTATGGTTTGGAATCAAGAAATGGTGAAATTGTTAATTTACAAATTGATAATATAGAACTGACAGAAGATAATGATTATGAAATTCCTGTTTATGGAAATGAATTTGAAAATATTTTTGGAGCTCAATTTACAATGGGAATCAAAGGATTGGATATTTTGAGTATTAAACCGGGAATTTTGAATATCAATAGCAATAATTATAATATTGTTAATGATAATTTGGTACTCAGTTGGAATAATGCATTAGCTGCCGGCAGCAATGATAATGATCCGTTATTTACATTGATTGTAAAATCCAATATCAACGGAGATTTGATAAATGTATTAAATATCAATGATAATATTGCCAAATCTGAAGTTTATTCAGGTGAAGATCTGGAGATCAGTGATTTGAAACTCGAATTTAGAAATGCAGATATGAATTATACTTTATATCAGAATGAGCCTAATCCGTTCTCCGAAGCAACTAAGATCGGATTTACATTACCTGAAGACAGTCAATTCAATTTAACTGTATTTGATTTGTCAGGAAGAATAGTTAAAGAGTTCAATTTAGAAGGCAAAGCCGGATACAATACATTGAAGATATCTAAAAAAGATATTGGATTATCAGGTGTATATTATTACAGACTGGAATCAGGCAACTTTACCGATACTAAAAAGATGATAATATTGAAATAACAATCAATATAGGATAAATGAAAAAGCTGACTCTTTTTTAAGGGTCAGCTTTTTTTTATATTTGTTTTTGATTTTAAAAATCCAATTCTTTGGGTCCTGTTCCCATATAGTCTTTTATATAATCCCCGTCTTTACAAAACCTGACTAAATTGTCATCTATAAATTTCTGCACCTGAATGGAATAGGCATCCGGATAAAGTAAATGAACATTTGGACCTGCATCCAGACTGAAAAAAGCGGGAATTTTAGTATTTTTTCTGAAAGTTTTTATCTGATTTATGATATTCAATGTGTTTGGTTCCATTAAAACATAAGCAGGACTGGAACTCATCATCAAACCATGTAAAGTAAATGCTTCATTTTCTACAATTTCTCCAAAAGTTTCAAAATCTCCGCTTTTTAATGCATTTAACAGAAAATATAACCTTTTATTAGCCTGCAATATCCTGCCATCTTTGAATCTGTGGGAACTCATAATGGCATGACCGTCACTTGAAGATTTGCTTTTAGCGTTTTTGCTTACAATTAATATATCATCATGAAATTTCCTGAAATTATCATGCAAATGTTTCTTCACCGGAATAGCAAAATAATTTGAAGATTCAGGTATTTTTTCAGTATGCCCCCATAACGCAGCTTTAGGATAAACAGATCTACAGGCACTACCACTACCCAATCTTGCAATAAATGATGCTTTTTCAAAAAATTCCTTTGTCGAAATTTCAGTATCAAAAATATTTCTTTCTATCGAACATAAAGATAATGCCAAACTACTCATACTGGAAGCTGATGATGCAATTCCCGATGAATGTGGAAAAGAATTATCAGAGTGTATTTCAAGTTTTAACTGAGTAATAAATGGAAATATTTCTTTTAGGTTTTTGAAGTATTTATTTATTCTTCTGGCAAAATCCGGTTTTAATTTTCCTTCAAAATAAAAATCAAGATCAATTTTTCCATTATCTTTTTTCTTTTGCTTATATTCGATTGTCGTTTGAGTGTATGCCTGACTTAAAGTAAAACTTATAGAGGGATTTAACGGTAATTGATTGCCGTATTTACCCCAATATTTTATTAAGGCAATATTTGAAGGGCTTTTCCATCCAACTGTACCATTTACTTCCTTCTTGCTGTCAATTTTTAATTTTGGATTGTCGTATATATTCATATATGAAATTATTTGTAAAAGAGGCTATTAATAAATAGAGAGATTACTATTCCACAGAATCGATATGCAATAAGATTAATTGAGTGCGAAAATACTAAAAAATAGAATATTATCTTATTTTTTATTCTCTTTTTTCAATAAATTTGCATTGAGGATGGGATCGTCTACATTATCGAAACTAAAATCCAGTAAAACAGCATCCAAAGGTTTGTCTTTGCCCTTAATATATCCTTCTTTCAAATTATAACCGTATAGTTTGCCGAATTGATGCCAGTAAAATGCTGTAAATCCATTCCTCATCTTTTTTATCAAATCATAAAATGGCATTTCGGTTTCCTTTTCAATCATTTTAATTAGAATCTTTCCCTGGGTCCTGCTAAGAGCTTTCAGTTGTTTTTTGAAATTGTATTCCAATTGCCTGTATGTTAATTTAATATATCTCTTCCTTTTCGAAGGTTTCATATTTTTAGTTATGTCATCCATCTTGTTAAGGATATTTATTGCATCTTTGGCATAAGGATAAACTATTGCAGCAAAATACTTGTATTTTAGATATCTTTTGTATTCTTCATTTGTTGCAAAACTTCTGGGTGAACTTACACTCATCGTATCCAGATCAGCAAGGATTACAGTATCTCCATCTACAACCATTGTCGAATAAACTTTTCCGTTTATGGTAACTTTTCCTTTTGACTTTGTGATTTGTGAATTAACATTATATGAAATCAGGAAAAATATTATTAATAAAAGAGATATTTTTTTTATTTTTATCATAATTTGTTTAGAATTTGAAACGTTTTCCAGGGTGAATGTGTTTTGTTATTATAATATTTTATTAATACAACAATTATTTTTAATAATAATTTAACTTTTTTCTATTAATTTTGTTGGAAATAATGTATTAAATATAAAACTGATGCTGTTACAAATAAGAAAATCTAAAATTCATAAAGCTACTATAACAGATGCTAATCTTAATTACGAGGGAAGTATAACCATTGACGAGGAGTTGATGGAAGCTACAAATATAATAGCAGGAGAACGGGTCCAGATCGTTAATAACTACAATGGAGAGAGAATTGAAACTTATGTTATAAAAGGAGAAAGGGGCTCCGGTACAGTTTGTCTTAATGGTGCGGCTGCCAGAAGGGCGGAGATCGGCGATGTTGTAATAATTATTTCTTATGCTTATATGACTCCTGAAGAAGCAAAAAACTTTAAACCGCTTACTGTTTTTGTTGATGAAAAAAACCAGATAAAAAAGTAGTTTGATTTCAAGATATCATATTAAGAATTTTGCAAAATTCCTTATATTTTTAGGGATTGGTGTTGCTATCATGTATTTTGTTTATATCAACCAAAGTGAAGCATACAAACAGGAATGCTTACTCAAGGGAATTGCTGAAAAAGATTGCAGTTTAATAAAAAAAGTTTATAGTGATTTTCTTCATTCCAATTTATTTTATCTTTTAGGTGTTATCTTCCTTTTCTTTTTATCCAATATTTCAAGGGCGATCCGTTGGCAAATGATGATGAAGCCCATCGGGATCAAAGCTAAATTCAAGACAGCTTTTCATAGTATTATGCTGGGATATTTTGCTAATTTAGGGATTCCCAGAATCGGTGAATTTGTAAGAGCGGGAGCATTGGCAAAAAAAGAGAATGTGAAATTTGATAAGGTGATGGGTACTATTGTTCTTGACAGATTGCTGGATGTTTTTAGTTTGATGCTGGTTTTTTTGATAACCATCATAATCTCATCCGGTCAGATCCTGAATTTTATTTCCAGTAATAGTAATCTTGCTGATAAAATAAATAATTTTATTAACAGCAATATTTTTAGGATAATTGTAGTTACCGGAGTTGTTGCTTTGATTATATTTTTTAAAAGCAAAAGATTCAAAAATAGTTTTATCGGAAAGAAATCTTTCAATTTTCTCAAAGGGATAGCGGAAGGAATAAAAAGCATAAAATCAGTAGAAAAACCCGGCTGGTTTATATTTCATTCCATATTCATCTGGTTTATGTATTTTATGATGAATTACGTTGGATTCAAAGCTTTTGCTCCTACTGCTTCTCTGGGCTTGAAAGCTGCTATCACTGTATTTACATTTGGAAGCCTCGGTATTGTAATACCTTCTCCCGGAGGAATGGGAACATATCATTTTTTGGTGATTGAAGCATTAAAACTATATGGGGTTAATGGTAGTGATGGTTTTTCTTATGCAAATATTATTTTCTTTTCTGTTCAGATAATAGGGATAATCGCATTTGGAATCTTAGCGTTGTTTTCTTTAAACATAAGTACTAAAAAATTGTCAGATGAATTACAAAAACAAAATATTTAGTACTTTAAATACTAAAGCACTTGCATTAATAAATAAATGGAAAGAATCGGGTCAAAAGATCGTTTTCACTAACGGATGTTTTGATATTTTACATAGTGGTCATATCAAATATCTTTCAGAAGCTGCAGATTTTGGTGATAAATTGATTGTCGGATTGAATAGTGATACCTCTGTCAAAAGATTAAAAGGAGAAAACAGACCGGTTAAATCACAGGAATGCAGAGCAGATATTTTAGCATCAATATCCGGAGTAGATATGGTGATTATTTTTGATGAGGATACTCCTTTGGATTTAATTGAAAAAATATTGCCTGATATATTGGTTAAAGGAGGAGATTGGAAACCGGATCAGATCGTTGGATCGGATATTGTTATGAAAAATGGAGGACAAGTAAAATCCCTTACTTTTTTAGAAGGGTTTTCAAGTAGTAGAATTATTGATAAGATAAAAAATGGTTAAAGAGAGAATAGTGCACCACACAAGAAATAATTACACATATTTACTTAATTCTTGCGTGACACACTATATATGCACAGCCGTTTTTTTTATCAAAACTCCTTTATTTTTTCAATAGAATCTATTCTATCTTTTAATGCCTCAACTTCTGTTTTCAGATTGTTCATTTCCAATAAATGTGATTTCAATTCTAAATTTTCATTTTCCAATTTCAATATTTTATTATAAAGCGTTCTTATAGCTTCAATATACATTGCATCGTATGTACCATAAGCTGTTTGCAGGTAGCCCATATTATCTTCAATTACTAAAGAAGGAAAAACCTTTTGAATATCTTGAGCTATCAATCCATATTGTACTCCCGTAGGTCTGTCATATCCCGTTTTATTATCGTTCCATTCAAAATTGACTCCTTTTAATAAAAGTAATTTTTGAATGATTTCTTCACCATTGAGTTGTTTTATATTTTTTTTCAATTTTGCATCTGAATTTGAGTACCATTCTCCTGCTGTAGTTTTTGATGCATTTCCATCTACTTCAAACCTATTTGTAGTAGGTATTCGACCCACACCAAAAAGACCTGTATTTTTGACTATTAATATATCACCTGTTCCATTTTCAAATAATCTGGCATAATCGCTATCTGCGTACCAAACCCAGTCATCTAATGCACTTGTACTGCCTCTTTCCCTGAATTTGAATCCGCTATTTGCACCCGTAGATAATATTTCAGTACCATCAACATGCAATTTTGATTGAATATCAGTAGTACCTATTCCGACTTTCCCGTTATATTCAATTATCATTCTTGCATCGGCTGCCGTAGCATTACCGGAAGAATTAATTCCATTATTGATAAAAAGTAAATTTCCCCGACCATACGAAGCTTTGTCTTGATAGAATATTCCTCCTTTAAAGGTATTTGCGGCTGTACCATTTCTAAATCGAATGCCACATAAAACATCTGTTAATGAATTTGCATTTTGGATATCCATAAATATTCCATCCGTACCATCTATAGTATGATCTGTTCCGTAAATACTAAGTTGATGATCAGGAGTATGATTACCTATTCCAACTTTTCCGTTTTTCATAACTCTCAATGCGTCACTTCTATTAGCATCATTTGTCCCATTTCCTATTACAAACAAACGATCATCATTATCCCAATAATGAGCATCATCAGGAGTGTAAGAGGTATTGTAATTACCAATGACAAATTCCATTGCAGAAGCTGCTTGCGTAAAATTTCCAAATACGGCGGATTTATCTCCGGAAGCAATAGTTAAATAACCTGAAGATAATGATGCAGATCCTCTTGCTTCAGTACTATTGCCTAATGCTAAGGATGATGTCCCGGATGCTTTAGTACCAGATCCAATTGAAATAGAGGCTGTCCCTGTGCTTTC
>JALVEG010000217.1 GCA_027031145.1 Saprospiraceae bacterium
TTTTTGTACCAAGTTTTAACAGGTGCAAATTGGGTAACTCATTTTAGACAATCCTCTGATGGTGGGACTTCGTGGACAGATACTATATTGCATCAAGCCCCGTCTAATACTCCTACAGTTACATTTTATCCATACTTAGGAGATTATGCAGGATTAAAAGCAGTAGGAAAAGATTTTTATGGTATCTTTTCAGGAAGTAATTATCCAGATATGGCAAATTTTCCGCAGAGTGTTACTTATCAAAGAAATGTAAATTTTACAACACATGTTTTAAGGAATCAAACAAACACAGCAGATGTCAGTGTTTCTATAGATCCATTTTTCTTTGAAGTTGAGAAAATACCTGATAATAAGGATTTCTATGTGCGAGATTGGACTGATAGTAGTACTGATGCAGATTCAGGTCTGGAACCATCTTCTCATCCGGTATTCTACAGCTCTAGTGATGTATGGAATAAAAGAAGTAATGCACCCGGTTCGTTTTCTCCTCTGGATCGTCCGATAAATCAGGATCCACAAATAGCTAGTCTCGGCAACAATTTTGCATTTGCCAGAGTACATAGAAAAGGTACAGGAAGTAGTGAAACAGTAACTTTACATTTTCTAAAATCAGAATTCGGTACAGGGAGCAATTATGTTAATGCAGGAACCGATCCGGATCCAACAATTAATTTCACATCGACAGATTTAAGTAAAACCATGGTTTCAGGATACGAATGGACATTAAATGCTACAAGTTCACATCATACATGTTTAGCAGTTGAGATTTCCACTGTTGATGATCCCATTGTAACTCCATCATTATTAGGAAGAGCTCCAGGTTGGCCCAATACAGACTTGTCTGTTCTTTACGACAACAATAAAGCGCAAAGGAATATGGGAGTTTTTAGTCTTTCTTCAGCTTCAAGCGGTTCAATTACTTATTATGCAATTGTTCATAATGCAGCAACTTATATCAGAAATGTAATATTGGAATTCAAACCCTCAAGATCATTTTATAAATACTTTAAAAGACCCTCTTTTGAGTTTCCTGTTGACTTTGGTGAAAAAGTTGAAGTAGGGGAAAACAGAATTGAGTTTTTAAAAATGAAGCCTGGTGAAAACCGGTGGATAGGGATTACAGTTCCGGTAAATAATTTAAAAGACGGAAATTCAGCAACAATCAATTTTACTGAAATAGAAAACAATTTGCCAATAAATGGATTTAGTATAATGGTTAAAAATGCTGCTTTAAAAGATGTTATAAAAGAAAACTATTATTCAAGTGCTGAATTATTTTTTAGATTAACCGGACTTTTTGATAAAAAATGGACTTCAAAAATAAGTGATAAATTTACAGAGGTATATGATAAAGATGAAGCAAAAATTGAATATTATAAAAGGATCCTTCAAAAATATATCAAATTTTATAATAAGGTATTTGAAATTAAAAAAATAGAAAAAAACTATCAAAAAGATATTTTTAAAATCAAAAAAACTTATGAAGAGTTTCGTAAAGCTTTAGATCAAGATGAAGATAATATTTCGATACTAGCAAATCTTCATTCAAAACTCAATCAACAAATGGATGCAATGATTACTTATGTCGACAAACAAAATGGAGATATAGCAGATATTTTACAAAATATCAGATGGCAAAATGATATATTTAGTAATAAAAAACTGTTCAAAAATTTCATGCCTGCACAAAGAATAATCGAAAAAGGAAATTCTTTCCAAAAAGCTTATCAAAACGGTAGATATTCAGATGAAGCTTATTTGGAGTTTTTGAATGATAATATGGATTACTATAGGAATGTTGGAGAATATCTAAAAGAGGAATTTGATATTAATATTTCAAAAGAAATCCGGGCGATGGAAAATTTATCAACTAGTCCTCAGAAAGCTCAAAAGTTACATTATAATTTATTATTGAAGGTATATTTATCTTTATAAATATATCAAATTCGATGAATTAAAATAATTCATTCTAGTAGAGATCCGGTTAGAAAAGAGTTTGAACATATCTTTAAGAGGATGTCTAAAAAGTTCTATAAAATGATTTTCAAAGAATAATCTTTTAGGCACCCTCTTTTTGTTAAAACAACATATTCACTGTAACCAATTGATAGATCTATTTTACAATTATCATAATGGATATCAATTTAGAAAAGAATATGAAGTGAAATTCCAAATTCTCAAACATACTGAAGCTTAAGTAAAATGTATTTACTCAAGTAGAGTGTTTTTTTCAGTCAAAATGATTCTTCCTGAGTAGATAAAAAAAATAAAAATCATGAAATTCACCATTTTTGTAACACAACAATGCAATTTAAGATGTTCCTATTGTTATATCGAAAAGAAACAAAAAACAATATCTTTTACCACTGCAGAAAAAGTAATAGATTTTATTTTTAAGAAATCAATTTTAGGACATGAAGAAATAAATATTGGTTTTTTTGGAGGGGAACCTCTTTTAGAATTTAAACTAATAAAAAAAATCACGAATCTAATTTATGATCATCCCTTTTATAATCCGGATAGAGTAAATTTATCAATTGTTTCAAACGGTACGATTTTTTCTAATGAAATTGCACAATTTATTATTGATAACAAAATTGAATTCGGAATTAGTTGTGATGGTCCTCCATTTATTCAAGACAAATACAGATTTACAATTAGAGGGGGGGAAACATCTCATTTAGTTGAAAAAAATATAAAACGTGCTTTATATTTACTCCCTAATCTTATGGTAAATGCAGTTTATCATCCTGATACTTTAATTTATTTACCAGAAACGGTTAAATATTTCTCTTCTCTCGGAATCAAACAAATATATTTAAATCCTGATTTTTCTGCTCATTGGGGGAAAAAAGATATTGACCTCTTACAAGACATTTATGATAAAATAGGTTCAATTTACACAAAATATTATCTGGATCAAAAACCACATTTTATTAGTTTGATCGATAGTAAAATTTCGGTCATTCTGCAAGAAGGCTATAATAATCTTGATCGATGCAGGATGGGGGAAGCTGAATTTGCTTTTACTACACAAGGAGACATTTATCCGTGCGAAAGATTGGTTGGAAATGGGAATAATGACCATTGTATTGGTAATGTTTTTGATCAAATCATGCCCTCTTCAATGTCTTGTCATTTAGCAGAAGGAAGTGATTTAAACAAGGAGTGTTTGACTTGCAGTCTTAAAGATTATTGCATGAATTGGTGTGGTTGTTCCAATTATATGACATCGGGATTTTATAATCGAGTAAGCTCTTTTCTTTGTGCTTCTGAGAAAGCTGCAATTAAAACTTCATTCAATGTATTGCAAAATTTAGGAGAAAAGCTAGGCCCTGTATTTTTTGAGTATTTAGGAAGACAATCAATTGTGAATAGTACAGCATAAAATATTAAATTATGAAAGCATCAAGATCTCCTCCACTTCAGAAGTACTAATATTTATTTTATAAAATTATTTTTTCACTAAAATCATTTAATTATGGATCAATATAAAATTATTAAAGACGAACTACTTTTAATGCATTTGCGATTTGGAATGCCACCATACATCTTTTGGGAAAATTATAAAGATTTCATTCAAAATAGAATTGAAAAATTCAACCTTGAGCCTTTGGATATAACAGTTGATGTTGCGAAATCTTCTGTTCCTGAGAGAAGTTCCAGA
>JALVEG010000218.1 GCA_027031145.1 Saprospiraceae bacterium
AAAACTTCTGTATTAGGATTTAAATCCACTTTTTCAGCAAAACTACCACTAATATATACATTATCCTTTTTATCAATATCTATTGCTCTACCTTCATCAACACTGGTTCCTCCAATACTTTTTCCCCATATAATATTTCCATTAGAATTTAATTTAAAAATACAAATATCACTAAATCCGTTTGAGATCATTTGTGATAATCCATGAGTACTATTATATTGTATAATCTCTTCAAATTTTCCGGTAATATAAATATCATTTTGGCTATTAATTGCTAAAGAATAAGCTATATCATCTTTTTTTCCTCCTATACTTTTTGCCCAAATAAAATCTCCGTTAGAATTTAATTTGCATACAAATATATCACTTTCGCCTTTGGAAGTAAGATTGTAAACACCAGACCCGGGATCATAATCCCAAGTTCCACGAAAATCACCTGTTATATAAATATTACCTAAATTATCCTGAGCAATAACCGGTTCTGTATTGTAAGTACCACCAATATTTCTTGCCCAGATAAAATTACCGTCTGAATCCAATTTTAATACAAATATATTCCCTTTTGAAGCATCCAAATTATACATATTTGGGCCCGGATCAAAATCCACTACCGTATTATATATATTTCCAAACATTCCCGAAACATAAATATTATCATCGGTGTCTGTAATTATTGAATAACCTACATCTCTACCAAAGCTACCAAAATTTTCAGCCCATAAGAAATTTCCATCTTTATCCAATTTTAATACAAATATATCTGAACCGTCACCAGTCAAGTTATTAACACCTATTCCAGGATCAAAATCAGCAGAACCATAAAAACTACCGGTAGAAATAACATTATCATCTTTATCTGTGATAATTGAAAAGCCAATATCACCAAAAATCCCTCCAAAATTGTGTGCCCATACAAATTCACCGTTTTTATCCAGTTTTAATATAAATAAATCGAAATTTCCATTGGAAGTTAGATTGTGAACCCCTGTTCCGGGATCAAAATCAACAGTACCACCCCAAGTGTTTGCAAACCACCCGGTAGTATATACATTTTCTTCTTTATCAGTTGTTACAGAAAAAACAATATCCGAACCTTTGTTTCCAACTGCTTTACCCCATTCATAAGTTTGAGAAATGATAATGTTTATAACAAAAACATTTAAAGAAATAAATAAAAATATAATTTTTCTTTTCATCGTTATAAAGAATAAAAAACCCTTCAAAGTTTCAACAAACCTTGAAGGGTTAACTTCATGTTAATTACAATTTGATTATTTTTACAAAACCGTGCATTCCGTTATCACCAGTATATCTGATGAAATATAATCCTTGTGAGACATTTAATTTGAGTTTATATTCATTTCCTTTGAAATTCCCTGCTTTAATCAATTGTCCTGATGAATTGTAAATTTCAAATTCAGTTGTTTTCATATTTGACTTAAAAACAATTGTATTATCGGCAAATGGATTCGGTACAATAATTAATTTACCCAACTCTTCATAAGTCTTATTGTTAATCCAATTATTATTATGAAATACTAATTTTTTCCCTTTACCACCTCTTTCTATTTCCTTTTGTCTTTCGCAATCAGGATTAGGAATATATATTGTCTTAAAACAATCTCTGCAATTTTGACTACAATCTACTCCATCATCACATAAATATACTGTTAAATAAATATCAGCAGTGAAAAATCCGATAGTATATGAACCTGTGATGGGATTGTAAATCAATGGAGTACCCGAAGTAGTATTTGGACTTGGATTATTGGCATAAGGTGCTTCCATAGTACTATAACAATAATGCTGATCTTGTCCTGCCCCGCTAACATCAAGGTTTACATAAAAATAATCATTTCCATAATCATCGGTATAACATTCAACATCCGCTTCAACCTGTAAATCACAATCATCATCACAGGGTTTGGGGGGACAAATGGTAAATTGTGAAGTGCAAGATTGATTAATTACATCAGTTAATGTATATTCTCTACAATTATAATTTAAAGGAATAAAAGGTGGGGTAGTAGGAATATGATTTAACATTCCATAATAATAATTATCTGAACCAAATCCACCATTTGTATTTACTAAACTATATTGACCTGTATTTCCAGGTATATATAGGTCAAATTGCCAGGATCCATTTTGTGAGCATTGTACATTACCTATTTCAGTTTCATAAAACTTATCACAACCCGAGCAATAATCTGGAGCATCGATAAATAGTTCTTCATAGCAGTCAATTGAAGTAAATAAAAGCCACCAATCTCCTTCCTGGATTAAAAAAGGTCCAAGTATGACAGATGTATTACCTGTACCCGTTTCAATGGTATGTGTATTGTTTTCATTTGGATAAGGGTCTTCCAATTCACGCTCCAATGTCCATGTAACTCCACTTTGAGCAGAGACATCAATATATATGTAATAATAATCATCAGATATATTGTCAGATGTATTATTGTCTTGACAATCACCGATAACCAAATTATTGACATCTATAATTTGTTGATAAAGGCTTTTGCAAATATCTATACTGTTGGTCAATACTTCCGGCAAGTCAAATACTCCGTTGTTGAACGTAAGTTCCGCATAGATTTCCAAGCAGTCTTCATTTGTGAAGTTTGATACGGGAAAATCAAAACAAAATGTTTTAGTTGAAGTATCAATTGAAATATTAGTTATATTATATCCAGGAACAGTAATTTCTACAGGTACCCAGGTACCGCCGTTGCTACAAATTGTAGGGGGTGTATAAGTACCGCATACTCTTGCTTTTACTGCATTACATGATGCATAATTGATATCATCTAAAGTGGCTGAACCCAATGCACTACTGTCGCACTCTTCACATATCCCGTCAATATATGCATATCCGAAATGAGCACTTTTCCCGCAATCTGCGACAGTAATTTCTAGTGTTGCAATGCTGTCAATATATTCTTTTGGAATTTTAAATCTATGACACGACCAATCCAAGACATCAATGCTATCATAAGCGCAAGGATCGCTGAAATATTGAGCACATTTAATAATATCTGCATCAAAACACAATTCATTATCCGGCGCTCTATCGCATTTAATATTTAGAAAAGGTTGTCGGTTTTCATGGCTAGCCGGATTTTCCAATGCTACAGAATACCAAATTGTGAAATCTCTATTTGTATCCGTTACTTTAAACCGTTTTACAATTTTATCTACTCCTAAATCTCCTCTACAATAATTTATATGACCATGCCTGTCATTAATCTTAAGTGCTTTATTGCCAAATTTCACTCTTTGTATTCCTGTCAGGTCGTCAGCACCTGATGTTACAATTTCAAATCTTCTGGGCGTAGGAAGCGTAGCTAAAGTATATACGATGTCATTTCCCGATGCATCAACAGGGGTACAATCATTACTTCCATGATGGTATGTACTTGTATATCCCTTATAATACAAAAAATCATCTTCAAACCCTCCGTTATCACATACAAATGTATCCGTAGTAACCATAGCCTGTGGGTTGGAGAAATATGTGTTGAGGTACTCTTTCATATTGCGGCGGATGTACTTATCTTTGGTATTTTCTTTTGCCATACTGCGTATATCTTCTTCGGTGTATTCATCAAAATTCTCTATCAAATCAGTGTTTTGCTTTATTTCGGCTATTTCTTCATTAAGG
>JALVEG010000219.1 GCA_027031145.1 Saprospiraceae bacterium
ATTATTCACAAATCCAAAAATAAATACCGCAAATAATAAACTTTTTAATTTTTTCATAATAATGATTTTTAATTAATTAATACACAAATTTACTACTTTTAAAAACTAAAATCTAAGCAAACATAATTTTCCGGTATTTTATTAACAAACTTTAACTCTATTTTTCATCATTTAACATTATTTTAAGAATCCAAAGCAGCATTTTCAAGCAAAATTGTATCTTTTATATTACACTGTGACTATTAAATGTATCTGGTGATATATTGCAAAGAATTTTTTGAAAAAAAATCATTAAAAATATACCCAATAATAAAATAAATACTATTTTTAACCTTTATTTTATATAAGTATTATTAATAAATTACTATAATTTGTTTTTATACTATTGATTTTAAACAAGTAAAATATGAAGATTTTTAAGCACTTATTAATTTTAGCAGCAATTGTTATCCTGAATACGGGTATTAAAGCTCAGGATATTCATTTTAGTCAATTTTATATGTCTCCGTTAAATCTTAATCCGGCTATGACCGGTGTGTCAAATTGTACATCAAGAATTATTGGAAACTTCAGAAACCAATGGGCTCCTGTTCTTAAATCAAATGCATATAATACCTTTTCACTTTCTTATGATCAAAAGATGCCTGTAGGAAGATATGATTACTTTGGCATCGGAGGAGCATTATGGGGAGATGTTGCCGGAACTCATAGTTATGGTACTATGGAAGGAAAAGTTTCATTTTCATATTCAAGGAAAATGGGCGGATACAGAAAAAAAGCACATTTTCTTGTGATAGGTGCCGAAGGAGGATTAGCAAGAAGAGGACTGAACACTGAAAACTTTAACTTCCCCGATCCTTTGAATAATCAGATTGAATTTATAGATAATCCTAATTTCTTTTTTGGTGATATATCTGCGGGAATATTATGGTTTTCAATGTTGGATGAATATAATAATTTCTATATAGGAGCTGCAGCTCATCATTTAAATCAGGCAAACCAGGCATTTAAAAGATCTGTTAGAGATACATTGGGAAATGTAATCAGGAATATAGATGATTTTAACGGATTATATACAAAATTCACTTTCCACGGTGGTGGACAGTTTGAAATTCAGCCAAGAATAAGTATATTGCCTTATTTTGTGGTATTTCTTCAAGGACCATTTGTTCAGATTAATGCAGGAACAAGTTTTAAGTTTGCGTTAGGTAACAGCAGAAGAAATCAACAGGCATTTCAAGTTGGTGCCTGGTACAGATTAGGTACTCAATACACAAATGCTTTGCATAGTGATGCAGCTATTATCACTGCCAGATTTGATTATCACAATCTTGGATTTGGACTTAGTTATGATGTAAATGTGTCTAAACTTAGAGCTGCTTCCAGTGCTAATAATTCAATTGAATTGTCTGTCATTTACAATATATGCGGACCGGAACACAGGGGAATATATTGTCCCAGGTTCTAAAAAAATATAAAAATATAAAAAAAGCATTTTGAAATTCAAAATGCTTTTTTTTGCTTCAATAGTCTTTAATAAAAATCAAAAAAAGTTATGGAAAGGAGAAAATTAATAAAATCATTAGGAATAATAGGTGTTGTTGGCATAGGTGGTTCATTGATCAACAGTTGCAAAAATGAAGCAAAACCAACAGAAGAAAACAAACAAAATATCATTCAGAAAACAGAACCTGCAAAAAACAGAAAATTGATGAAGATCCAGGATCCTGAACATCCTACAAAATCGGAATTGAAACACACTCCTGAAATCATTATAGGAGATAAAGATGCTAAGGGATTTACTAAAGTAGAGATTACAGTCGGATCAAAAGGTATTATTCATCCTGCAAAAAAAGATCATTGGATCGATTATTTAAAACTTTATAAAGATGGAGAGTTAGTTGGAAACCTTACAATAGAACCCGGAATGGCGCGAGGATTTTCAGGTTTTAGACTAAAACTGGATGGAGCTAAAGAGCTGAAAGCTGTAATTGGCTGCAATTTGCATGGTGTTTGGGAAAATACTTTGACCTTATAATAATTGCATCTAATCAGGTAAAATCATTTTGGCTAAAAAACCACTCTGCCTGAGTGGATACTGTTTGCTTTTTTGTTATTATATTTTCACCACTAAGAACACTTAAGTTTACACTAAGAATTAACTAAGAAAATTTGTATTAGTGCAAAACTTAGTGCATCTCTGGTGGACTTAGTGATAAAAACAAATTGCTCCACGCAAAAAATAACTATACATTCATTTTTTCAATAGATAAGTACGCTAAAGCGCACTCTACTCGTAATTTATGTTACTTCTATAACCCCTAACTGAAGTAAGGGGCTATTCTTATATCACAGTAAATAATTTCACAGTACAAACCATAAGATTAGCCCCCAAATTTATTTGGGGGTATTGTATAATTCGTCGTTTTTATATAGTGCGCTTTAGCGCACTTTTTCTTCTTTTTATCCAACTTTCTGCAAAAAAAATTAAAATTGAATAAAATTGTTTTTTTGCTATTCCTTAAATATATATGTATAGTTATTTCTTGCGTGGCGCACTATATTATTAAAAAACTATAATTAGAAATTTCCTTTGCATCTCTTTTTCTTTATCACTCCTTTACAAACCTTGCCGTACCAAATACTTTTTCTGATGATGTATTATACTATACCAAAGACATTTTAACTCATTCATTCACAGGTTTCATTTTATCACTATTAATAATATCAAACCAATATTTAATTGATATACCGAACTTCAAAGGATTAAATGTCTCATAACCGCTTTCAATTCCACCGTAACCGGTATTATTCTTTTCAATAATTGCCCTGTCAACTTTTTTAATCTGAAATACCCTGTAATAAAAATCAAATTCCAGTGATTTGTATTGTAAACCCAAATATGGATTTAATTCAAAAGAGAAAAATAGAAATTTATTATATGTATCATACTTAGATGTTCTTACATTCCTATAATAGCTTTTTATTCGAAAATATGGATTTAAAGCTATTCCCGTTTTTAAATATAAATTTTTTCCTGTTATAATTTTGTAATTAATATTTAACATACTTCCTATTAAATAATATTTGTAGATATCTAAATATTTTGCTATATTTGTGACCGGAACCCCATCCGGTATAAGCGCATGCCAATAATATGGTCTAAAATATTTATTATATTCATAGGAAAAACTTATACCTCCTGCAATTGATATCTTCTTTTCATTATAAATACTCCTACATAGTTCAAATCCATAATGCTTTGATAATTCAATACCTAATTCGATATTTTTGTTCGTATAATGTTCAACTAAATAATCAGGATAACCAACGAGCCTTGTATCTGTATTTTGCAATGCTCCATAAGTTGATATATAAAACTGATTACTTTGGCTATATGTAAAATCAGCAATAATAAAAAGAATTATAATTACCGATATTGTTTGAAAATTCTTCATAGTTATTTTTTATTATACTATAACGAATTTATTTATCAAAATGTCATTATTACATGGAATTCATTAATTCGTTAAACGTTTTAGTACTTCTCTTATAATGATGTATTCATTTAATAGTCCTTTACAAACCTTGCCGTACCAAATACTTTTTCTGATGATATATCAAAAGTTTTAATGTAATATATCCCTGGTATCAAATTTGAAA
>JALVEG010000220.1 GCA_027031145.1 Saprospiraceae bacterium
CACATATCCAAATATTAGACGACTTATTTTCACTTTTTTTCAATGATCTTTTTACTTTCTTTTATGAAAATAGTATTTTTATATTTTCACACAGTCTGTAAAGCAGACGGTAATTTACCGTGGGATTTTACCGTCTGCTTTAGCTGACGGGACATGGAGTTACACACTATTTCCGGGCTTTAGCCCGATTTATACAATTTGAGTAGATTATTAATATTTTTTTTTCTACTTTTGTATCAATAATTTAATATTATGAAAGGTTTAAAAACATTTATTTTAATAATAGCAGTTATTAATTCCGTGTTTTCGCAGGATTATTTTTATACAAGTTATTCTGCTGCTATCAAAAAAGCCAAAGAAGAAAACAAAAGGGTTTTTATTGATTTTAGTGCTACCTGGTGTGGTCCCTGCAAAATGATGGAACAGAAGGTATTTCCCGATACTTTGATCAGCAATTATATGCAGAAAAATTATGTTTGTGTAAAATTTATGCATGACAGGTCAAAATATTTGTTTGAAAGATATGATATCAAGAGTTTTCCTACATTTGTTATTTTGGAAAATTCAGGAGAAGAAATTTATAGATTTACAGGATATAGTCCGGTGAAGCAATTTTATTTCAGGTTAAAGAGTATTCCGCTCAGAAGCGATGAAAAGGAGAAATTCGATAGTCTTTATGATTATAATAAAAATAATTTGGAGTTTCTTTATAAATACAATGAGATATTGAAGAAAAACAGATATTTCGGATGTGCAAAGAAAATATCAAAGCGCATTTTGAAAAAATCAGATAACTGGTTGACAAATAAAAATATGAAATTGATTTTGGAAAATTTCAATGAATCATCCTTATATAAAAGGTTTTATTTAAAAAACAAAACTGTTTTTATAGATAGTCTTGGTGAGAATTTTGTAGATCAACAGTTGTTAAATGCTTATTTTAATAAGAACTTTGCAAATCAGTTTCGTTGGGAATATATTAATATTAAAGAAATAAAGAGAGAATTTAAAAAACTCATGGGGGATGAATACAAAAAATATCTTAGTTACTATTTTATGAATTTATTAGAAAGGAAGCCGGAATATAGAAATTATTATATTTCTTCAGCGATTTATTATTTTAAAGCATCGGATTCATTATTGAAAACAAACAGATATTATGATAATATTTCAACACTGATTTTTCAGTTGTCATCAGATATTCAATACAGAGAGTTATATAAAGTTATTTTGCATCAATTCAGTTTTGGGAATGTAGCTTTGGATTATTATGATATCAAGGCTTTTCTGGAGTACAAACTGGGAATGGAAGATGAAGCTGTCAAGACAATTCAGGAGGCAAATATTAAATCATTGGAGAAATACAAAACACCATATAAATCCATGCTAAATGCTTTGATTCAGGCAGACAGAGTTTTGCATCCAAAGGAGATAAAGGAATAGAAGTAACTACTCACGTAGAGTCATTTTGATTGAAAAAAACTCTTTTTTCGTCATATTTCAGCTATTTTTTTTGACGTAGCTCCACTATTCCTTCAAAAAATGAGTTTCATCTGACAAAAAAATAGTTTTTTTTTCATCTCAAAAGCATCCTACGTGAGTAGTTACGAATAGAATAATTAATCTCGTTTTTCGTTAGATAAAGAAAAAATCTCTTGCTTAAATATTACCTTTTATTGATAATTCTTTCTGCTAATAATTTATTGTTTTCACAAAAAGCAATGTATGTTTCCGTTATTGATACTTCAGATAATCTCAATAGAACATATAAATTTCAACCTTCAGATTCTGTCAAAATTAAAAGTGAAGTCAAATTTTTATTTGATAGTTTAAGCAATCTGGGATATTTGGCACCACAAATTATTGATGATTACAATGATTCCACTATTGCCATTTTACCGGGTGTAAAATATAAATGGGCAAGAATCGATTTCAAAAAAGAAAATGAATCATTATCGCCATTTCCTGATTTTGATATTTCCGACTGGGAGGGAAAATATATCTCTCAATATAAAGTAGCAACACTTTCAGAAAGTATATTAAAGCATTTGGAAAATTCAGGATATCCTTTTGCCTATGTGAAGCTGGATAGTATCAGTTTTGAAAATGAGGATTCCATATCAGCGAAAATTGTTATTCAAAAAAATAAAAAAATATATTTTGATTCTATTGCAGTTGTATCAGGTATCGATTTGTCATCAAGGTTTCTGGAAAATTATCTGGAGATAAGGAAAGGAGATGTATTTGATAAAAGTAAAATAGATAAATCGGTTAAAAAAATTGATAATCTGCCTTTTGTGATACTCAATAGTCCGCCGACGGTCTCTTTTTTTGGTTCGGGAGCAACAGTAAATTTGGATTTGAAAGAAAAAAAAGTAAACAGATTTGATTTTCTGTTGGGATTACTTCCGGATAATACAGATGTGAGAAAATATAAGTTGACAGGAGAGATTACCGCTGAATTTTTGAATAAACTCGGACATGGAGAACGTTTTTATTTCAATTATAAAAATATGGCTCAGGGAAAGCAAAATTTGAAACTGAACCTTAATTATCCTTTTATTATGGATATGCCTTACGGATTGGATTCGAAATTTGATATTTTCATAAATGAAGATCAATACAGGGATGTTAATTTTAATATTGGAGTTCAATATCTGTTTAAAGGAATAAACTATGTGAAATCATACTGGAAACTTTTTTCTTCAAGGTTGATTACTATTGACAGCAATTCAATCCTGGCTCTTGGACATCTTCCAAACAAGTTGGATATTATGTCAAATAGTTTAGGCTTTCAGATTGGATATAAAGATCTTGATTATTATTTTAATCCCGGAAAAGGTTGGGATTTAGTACTTGATGCAAATGCCGGACAAAGAAAAATACTTAAAAATCAGCAAATAATAAGTTTGAATAATGAAAATATTGATTTTATCAATAGCTATGACTCATTGAAAACGGCAAGTTATGTTTTCAATATTTCAGGATATATCTCTTATTATCATACAATAGGCTCCAGGATTGTTTTAAAACTTGCAAATCAAAGCGCGTGGAAAAAATCAGCAAACAGATTATATCAAAATGAATTGTTCAGGCTGGGAGGAAATAAATTGCTGCGTGGATTTGATGAAGAAAGTATTTTGGCTTCACTTTATTCTGTATCTACGGCAGAAGTGAGATTGTTGATAGACAGAAATTCTTTTTTATTTGCTTTTGTTGATTATGCTTATATTTATAATCCGTTTTCCACCATTTCATTTCATGATACACCTTATGGTTTTGGAACAGGGATCAATTTTGACACCAAAGGAGGTATTCTCAGTTTAGCTGCAGCAGTAGGTAAGCAATACAATAACCCGATCGATTTTAAAGATGTGAAAATACATATTGGATATGTAAGCTTGTTTTGAAAAAACGGGTGCATTTCATTTTTTCGCTTTTCCCTATAAAATCAAAAAAAAGATGATATTTCCTTTTCCATATAAAATGAGGAGTTTATGTGAGAGGGCAAAACCACGATAGTGGTTTAATATGATTAGCCCCGTATGAAATGCGGGGTAAATTTGAGAGGGAATATGAACGCCGATAGGTGTTCAATGTTATGATAAACGTACATTCAACTCCATTCCCAAAGGGACACGT
>JALVEG010000221.1 GCA_027031145.1 Saprospiraceae bacterium
CTGGATATTCCGGTCATTGCCAGTGTTAATTGTATTTCAGATCAGGAATGGCCTAACTTTGCAGGTGTATTTGAAGAAGCAGGTGCGGATGCTATCGAACTGAATATCGCTATTATCCCTTTTGATAAATATACTACTTGCACTGAAATAAATGAAAGGTATCTTGATATATTGAAAAATGTTAAAAAACACGTTAATATACCAGTAAGTGTGAAACTTGGAAGTTACTTTACCAATATTATCGGAATGGCTCATAAATTGGACCAGGCGGGTGCTGACGGGCTTGTTTTGTTTAACAGATTTTACAGACCTGATATAAATATCGAAACTGAAGAGATCATAAATACAAATATTTTGAGTGGTCCCAGCGAATCTACCAGATCTTTAAGATGGATAGCATTGTTGGCACATCAACTGGAGTGTGATCTGGCTGCAGGCACAGGTATTCATGATTACAATGCTGTAGTAAAGCAATTGTTGGTAGGAGCTGATGCAGTTCAAATTTGTTCAGCTTTGTTCAGACATGGTATTAGTTATATTGAGACTATTTTATTTGAGGTGGAAAAATGGATGAGAAGAAGAGGATATAATTCTCTATCCGAATTCAAAGGAAAAATTCATAAAATGGGTGGAGAAGAGATCGCAAAATTTGAAAGAATACAATTTCTTAATAAAGATCTGTAAATCATCTTAAAAAAATAATTGCAAGGTACATACTCAGGTTGCCAGTTTTTGGGCTAAAGCCTTAAACATCATAAATTATCATGCTCTGTCAGCTAAAGATGGATTATAGAATTCTCCTATGTATCAGGCTTTAGCCCAATTCATAGTACCTGAATAGATACTTTATTTAAAACCTAATAAGTTTTATATCATATTTTTAGTTGCATTTCATTTTTTCGCATTGCGGGTTGGGTTCTCCTTTAGGAGTTAGAGGCGAAGTATGGGAAAAAACGAAAAAATGAAATACAACTATTTTTTTAAATAATTCTTCTATTTCCCAAGCACAATTTTATATTTTATTTGTTTAGTCTTTGTATAAAAATTTAATTATTCAAAAAAACATAAGAATTATGCCAATTTTCGATGACAACATTAGAAAGCAACTTATTGACCTGTTAGGAGATATACCTCAAAAAGTAAATATTGTTTTATTTACGAGTGAAGAAAACTGCAGATCTTGCAAGGATACACAACAATATATGACTGAATTTGCTGATCTGCATGAAAATATCAATCTTGAAGTATATGATTTCAATGAAGATAAGGAAATGGTGGAAAAGTATGATATAAAAAGGGTTCCCACTATTGTAATATTAGATAAAGATCATAATGATCATGGCATCCGCTTCAATGGTATTCCTGCCGGTTATGAAATACATTCATTGATGGCCGCCGTAAAAGGAGCTGCAGGAGTTCCGGGAAATATTACGGAAGAACAAATCGACAGGATATCTAAGATAAATAAAGATATTCATATTCAGGTTTTTGTAACTCCAACTTGTCCGCATTGTCCTACTGCAGTTATTTATGCTCATAAAATAGCAGAAAAGAATCCTAATGTTAAAAGTGAAATGATAGAAGCTACTACATTTCCTGAATTATCTCAAAAATATGGAGTAAGAGGTGTTCCCAAAATTATCATTAATGAAACTCATGAATTTGTTGGTGCTCAACCTTTGGATAAATTTTTAGACACGATTGAAAGTGTTTAACAGGTATCTTTACAGTAACAATTTAAATATTTGACCATGAAAGTCCTTATGATATATGCAGACAGATTTGCTTATAATCCGACAATTAAAACATTGGATTTTGTTCCTATTATGTCTGAAAGAATGGAATACAAAGATGTCCAGGTAGCTTTTATTCAGGTAGAAAAGGAAGATGAAGAAAAGATACCGACTAAGAAATTTACAAATTTTGTAAAATGGCTAAGTAGAAAAAATGAGTTCAAGACCATAATACTGCATTCATTTGGACATTTATCCGAAAGTAAAGCAGATACTAAATTTACATTGGATGTTTTGAATCTTTTTGAGGAAAAACTAAAAAATGCCGGTTTTGAAGTATTTCAAACTCCTTTTGGATACTTTTTGGATTTGGATATCAAAGCTCCGGGATATTCTTTGGCAAGAGTATTCAAAAGTTTGTAAAAGTATTATAAAAAAAGTAACTACTCAGGTAGAGTCATTTTGAATGAAAAATCCCCTTTTTTCGTCATACTTCAGCTATTTTTTTTCGACGTAGCTCCACTCCCGCCTTTTTGCGGGACAAGTTATGCCTTCAAAAAATGAGCTTTGTCTGACAAAAAAATTGATTTTTTTCATTTCAAAAGCACCTACCTGAGTAGTTACTAAAAAAATTATATTTAATTTATTTAAAGTATGTAATAAACCAATAAACAACTAATAAATATATTAATATTAAAATTTTTGGCACGATGTTTGTTATATATTAGTTGAGTTTTGGTTATTAAATTGAGTAATGCCCGTGTTATTAAGATAATACGGGCTTATTTTTTCTTACTTGGCTTTATATAATCTTTGTGTTTTTTAACATAAGTTTTATTAATATTATACAAAACTCCAATGTTCAAGGTTGATGCTTCTGTTTTATTATTCAACCCATATCTGATATAAAAATATCCTGCACTACCAAATGATCCTACTCCTAAATCAAATTCTAAAACATATACTTTGAAGAAACCTCTGGTTACACCTTTATTTTTATAAGTTTTATTAAAAATCAATTCTGTTTTAGAATATTGAATACCTCCTCCCAGCGAAAACCCTTTGGCAAAACCCGGTAAAAAACCGCTTAATCCCTTATAATTGAATTTAGCCATCAATGGAAATGAAACAGCTCCAAGCCCTTTAAAATCTTTAATAGCAAATGAAGTTATCCCCAAATTTATCTGAGCCTCCAAAGACAATGATATATATTTGGAACCCAACCAGATTTTAGGTCCGTATATCAGATTAAACAATGCATTTCCTGCAGCAGGATAAGCTATTTCATCTTTGGGATTTACATATCTTTGATAAAGATCTATACCCCCGACTGTTCCAAAACCAATTTGTGAAAACAGATTCAAATAAAAGAACATTATTATTAAAAAAGGGAAAAACTTTTTCATGTGTTAAAATTTTATTGTCAAAAATAGTGATTATTCTGTAAATACATATAAAAACTAAAAAAAAAGCGCAAACATTTAGTCAGCGCTTTCAAAAAAAATATTATTTAGTATAATTTATGTAACTCATTTATTAAATATTCACTATCCAACCGAATTCATCTTTTATTTCACCTTTTCTGACTTTATTGATAAAATCCTGAGCAAAATTAGCGATCTTATAATTTTCAACGTCGAAATTCATTATTTTATCTTTAATCGCCAATTTATTTATTTTTGCAACTATCGCAGCAGTTCCTGAACCGAAAACCTCTTTCAATTCCCCTTTGTCATAGGCATCAATAAGCTCATCGATATCTATTAATCTTTCCTCAACTTTATATCCCTTTGCTTTCATCAATGTAAGAATACTATCCCTTGTAATTCCTGCCAAAACAGCACCATCCAACTTTGGAGTAACCAATGTGTCTCCTATAACAAAAAAGATATTCATCGTTCCTAT
>JALVEG010000222.1 GCA_027031145.1 Saprospiraceae bacterium
TTTGGGTTTTTAATTAATAAATACAAATATGTATCTACTCAGGTAGGGTGCTTTTGAAATGAAAAATTTCAATTTTTGTGCCAGATGAAGCTCATTTTTTGAAGGCATAGTGGAGCTACGTCAAAAAAAATAGCTGAAATATGGCACAAAAAGTGTTTTTTTCAATCAAAATGATTCTACCTGAGTAGATACACCAATATTACGTATAATTATCTGCATAAAAATTAATTTTTTTCTCTGGTTGATTTTTATTAGATTTGCATATTTATATTAACTATTTTATTTAAATAAAATTGCTATATTAACATTTTTTTAATATTTGGAACTACTCAGGTAGAATCATTTTTGAAAGTATCCTGTCTGAATAGCTACAATATTTGCAATCAAAACTTCTTATGGAAATAAAGAAAAGTTTTATTGATATAAATTTTGTAGGAAGTTTCCCTTCCTGTCAAAAAATGCCTGAAAAGCTAATACCTGAATATGCTTTCATAGGAAGATCAAATGTAGGTAAATCATCTCTGATAAATTATCTTAGTCTAAGAAAAAGTATTGCCAAAACTTCAAAAAAACCTGGGAAAACACAAATGATAAACCTGTTTGAAGTTGGAAAAGAATGGGCATTGGTGGATTTGCCGGGATATGGATATGCATCAATAGCCAGAAAAAAAAGAATTTCCTGGATGAAAATGATCTATGATTATTTGGAAAGCCGAAAAAATCTGGTAAACTGTTTTGTCCTTCTTGACAGCAGGTTACCTTTGCAGGAAATTGATAAAAATTTTATAAATTGGCTTGGTGCAAAAGGAATTCCTTTTTCTATTGTTTTTACAAAAATAGATGCTATAAAACCATTGAAGAAAACTGAGAACATAGATAGTATCAAGAAAGAATTATTGAAAAGCTGGGAAGAATTACCTGAATTATTTGAAGTGTCCTCAGTGAAAAAGACAGGGAGAGATGATATAATGAAATACATTGATTTTTTAAATAAATCAATTAAGAGTTGAACGAAATGAAAATAACAAATAAAATATATAAGAATATTTTTCCTGATTTGAAGAATTGGCCCATATACAAATTTGCTAACAATAATACGGAACATAAAAAGAAGCTGGTACAAATAGTATATGATGATCTTGTTGCTAAATATGGAGATAATATAAAAGATGAAATTTCGAAATGCGCTTACTCAGAACTGAAAAGAAGTAAATTGAATCCATGGAAAGTAGATCCCCCTGATGAAAAAAGATTCTGGACTGAAATCAGAAGGGATATACTGGAGAGAAATGAATGCGACAATGAAGAATATTGCAATTTTTTATTGAAAAAAATAATTAACCGATACGTTCAGGAGATTTTCGGCGATTTTAAAATTAGTACTTTTAAATTTGCAAGAACTATTTTAACTTATTTATTCAACAGACTGTTCAATGGTATTTTTAAAGGAAGTCTGTTTAACTTGTGGAAAAAACAAACTCTCAGAAACAGATTATTGATGACAGGATATATCGATGAAGTCAGGGAATTATTTAATAAAGGAGTAGTGGTGTTTTTACCGACTCATCAAAGCAATCTTGATTCTATATTGCTTGGATACATTATCGATTATAAGCTGGGATTGCCTGCTTTTTCATACGGTGCAGGACTTAATTTGTATAATTCTGAAATTGCTGCATACTTTATGGATCGTCTTGGTGCATATAAAGTAGACAGAAGAAAAAAGAATAGTATATATATTTCTACTTTGTTGGCATTTTCAAAATATACAATACTTAATAATGTTAATAGTATTTTTTATCCAGGCGGAACCAGATCCCGCTCGGGTAAAATAGAAGTTGATCTGAAAAAAGGATTGATGAGTTCACTGGTGGATGCTCAATATGATAAAATAAATGCTGAAGATAACAAAAAAATATTCATAGTTCCTGTTGTTTACAATTACCATTCTGTATTGGAAGCAAAACCATTGATTTATTCATATCTTAAAGCTAAAGGAAAGAAAAAATTTATTTCCAGATCCAAATACAGGGATAAAGTGATAAAATCTTTAAGCATTGTTAAGACAATTTATAAGATTTTTGTTTCAAAATCGGAATTTATTTTGTCTATTGGCAAACCTATGGATGTTTTTGGAAATAATATTGATATTGAAGGAAATAGTTTTGACAACAATGGAAATGAATTGGATATCTCCGACTATTTTAAGACAGAAGGTAAATTGGTGAAAGATACACAGCGCAATATTGTTTATACGAAAATTTTGGCTAAAAGTGTTGCTAAAAGCTATTTAAAATACAATACGGTATTATCCAGTCATTTGGTTGCATATGCTGCTTATCATTGTTTTATGGATAAATTGGAATTGGAAGATATTTATGATCTGATGAAATTTATAGAGAAAGAAGAGTATGTAGAATTGAGTAATTTGAAAAAAAGAGTTGATAAGATATTGCAGGTTTTATTGGAAAAAGAAAAGGAAGATAAAATAATTTTGTCTGATGACTTTAAATTACCTGTGGAAAAACTAATTTCAACGGGTATTGGTAAATTGGGTGTATTTCATGATGTGAAGGTGCTTTATTTTGATCATGATAAAAAGGTCAAAATAATTAAAACAGAAGATTTCGGTCTTTTGTATTATTATGCTAACAGATTATCATTTTTAAATTAAATTTTAAAAAAAATAAGAATTTGAATTATATAGTTTTAGATCTTGAAGCAACTTGTTGGTTGGGAAAACCACCTAAAGGTATCAATGAAGTGATTGAGATTGGTGCTGTTAAAATCAATGGTTATGGTGAGGTGAAAGGCTATTTTTCAAAGTTGATAAAACCTTCGGTCAATCCCCGGTTATCAGGATTTTGCAAAAAACTGACAGGAATTAAACAGGAACATCTGAATACTGCCGATGATTTTGTAAAAGTAATTGAACAATTTCATGATTTTATTGAAATAGATAATGAAGATTATATTTTGTATAGTTGGGGCAATAATGATAAACCATATCTTGAGTCCAATTGTAAGCTTCATAACATCGAAACAAATTGGTTATCTCCATTTGTTGATATGAGAGAAAAATATCTTAGTTTTAATGGGAACAGAAAAAAATCGGGACTTAAACACATAGTGGAATCGGAAGGATTTGAATTTGAAGGAGATCAGCATAGTGCTTATGTTGATGCATACAATTTAAGTAAGATTTTTATTAAATATTTGGATGAATGGTATATTTAGTGTAATGTAAATTTGTAATAATAATGAAAAACTATTTTGACAGGTTTAGAAAAGAAATTGTTGGGATTGATACGGAGTTTGATTCTCCGTATGGAACTAAAAGAATAATATATGCGGACTGGACAGCCAGTGGAAGATTGTATCATCCTATTGAAAAGAAATTATTGGATTTGGGCGAATACCTGGGTAATACTCATACTGAAACAACCCTGACAGGTAAAACAATGACCAATATCTATAATCAATCCAAGGAAATAATAAAAAAGCATGTCCATGCGTCAGAAGATGATGTTTTGATCGCTTCAGGAGCAGGAATGACAGGAGTAGTCAATAAGTTTCAAAGGATTCTCGGACTTAAATTACATGAAAGATTTAAAGGAAGAATAAAACTGAGTGATGAAGAAAAACCTGTAGTTTTTTTGACTCACATGGAACACCATTCTAATCAAACATCATGGCTGGAAACAATTTCTGATATAGTTTTGATAAATCCGGATGAGAAAGGTTATGTGGATTTGACTCATTTTGCAAAATTGCTTGAAGAATATGAAGACAGACCGTATAAAATAGCATCTGTAACGGCTTGTTCAAATGTTACAGGAATAAAAGCTCCATATCATAAAATTGCTGAAATGATACATAATTACAGAGGTTTGTGTTTTGTGGATTTTGCATGTTCAGCTCCTTATGTTGATATAGATATGTACCCTGAAAATGAGAATTCATATTTGGATGCTATCTATTTTTCACCTCATAAATTTTTAGGAGGTCCCGGTTCTACGGGAATTCTCATTTTTAATAAAAAACTATACAAAAATAAAATCCCGGATCATCCTGGTGGAGGAACTGTGGATTGGACAAATCCTTGGGGAGAACATAAGTATCACGATGATATTGAATTGAGAGAAGATGGGGGCACTCCTGCATTTTTGCAAACTATTAAAGCAGGATTGAGCGTAAGACTTAAAGAAGAAATGGGAGTTGAAAACATTCTTGCGAGAGAAAAAGAGCAGGTGGAAATTATTTGGGATCGGTTATCAAAAATAGATAAATTGCATATTCTTGCTCCTGAAATAAAAGACAGGTTAGGTGTTTTTTCTTTTTATATAGAAGGTCTTCATTACAATCTTGGAGTGAAATTGCTAAACGATAAGTTTGGAATACAAACTCGTGGAGGATGTTCCTGTGCCGGGACTTATGGTCATTATCTCTTGAATATTGATGAAAAAAAATCTCATGAAATAACGGATAAAGTCAGTCAGGGTAAATTGTCTTACAAACCGGGTTGGATACGAATGTCCATTCACCCTACAATGTTGAATGAGGAAATAGAATTTATTCTTGGTGCGATAGAACAATTGGCACAAAATTATGAAGAGTGGGGTAAAGACTATGTTTATAATGAAAGCAATAATGAATTTTATAATGAGATAAATGATAAAGGTCTTTTTAAAGATTTTTTTGAAAAAGTATAAATATTAAACAAATTTTGTAAATACTCAGGTTGTTTGTTATCGGGCTAAAGCCCTAAATATCTTAAAGTGCCATGCTCCGTCAGCTAAAGCAGACTGTAAAATTGTGCAATAAATTACAGTCTGCATTAGCTGACGGATTATAGAATTCGGCATTGTATCCGGGCTTTAGCCCAATTCGTCGTAGCACCTGAGTATTTACCTAATATTTATTATATTATTACCAAATAAAAAATTTTAAACAAATGAAATTTCACGTAATAGAAGCAGGAAAATTCAAATTGGATGGAGGAGCAATGTTTGGAGTTGTGCCTAAAATGCTTTGGAATAAGCTTAATCCTGCAGATGAAAATAATATGTGCACCTGGTCATTGAGATGTCTTTTGGTAGAGCATGATGACAGAAAAATCCTTGTAGATACAGGAATGGGAACCAAGCAGGATGAAAAATTCAGGTCTCACTTTTTTCCTCATGGCAATTTGGATCTTGCCGGTTCTTTGCGTTCCAAAGGTTTTGAACCTGAAGATATTACCGATGTTATTATTACTCATTTGCATTTTGATCATGTTGGTGGAGCAGTAAAATTTGATGAAAATAAAAATCTGGTTCCTGCATTTCCAAATGCTACATATTGGACAAATAAACAGCATTATGACTGGGCAATGAATCCCAATATGCGTGAAAAAGCAAGTTTTCTTAAGGAAAATTTTGTTCCTTTGATGGAGGCAGGAGTATTGGAGCTTCTGGATGCAGGTCAAAAATATAAATGGATGGATAGGGTGGAATTTGGTTTTTACTATGGGCATACTGAAGCTATGATAGTTCCCGAATTTATGATGGATAATGGCAAAAGGCTTATTTATATGGCAGATTTGATGCCTTCAACTGCCCATGTCAGATTGCCTTATGTGATGTCGTATGATATCAGACCATTGAATACTTTGGCTGAAAGAAAAACATTTTATGAAAGGGCTATTGATGAGGAAAGTTATTTATTTCTTGAACATGATCCAGTCAATGAAGTTTTTACCATGAGCAAAGATGCAAAAGGAAGATATGGAGTAGGGGAGATACTTAAACTTAGTGAAATATAGTTATTTAGTGTGTTTGCGAGCAGACATTATCTATTACTCTGTGTGGTAGGAACTGTGTGGAAATTGGGTTGCCAAATTTATTAGATATGTAGTCGTTAGGTGCCTCTGTTGGTTTTCAACGATTTACACTTTAGGGGGGGCTTTCGTTATGACACATCTTTTAGAAAAAAAAATAAGGTTTATCGTAATGAAACTTATTTTTAAATTTTGGTTAAAAGTTGTCTGTTTAGTAAGTACGCAAGTTAAATATTTGGTACAAATAAAGTGAAATACGTCAAAACTCCATATCTGTATGATAATATTTTTTATATAGAACCCACCTCAATCCTCCCTTACAAGGGAGGAAGCAGCCGCCCGCAAATGCTCCACTTTTTATCCTTAAAAATACCATTCTGGTTAAAAACAAGATAAAACGATTGTAGTTTTTTCTTACGATTAAGCACATCCACTTCTCCCTTCCCTCGCTGAGGGAAGGGCCGGTTTACCCCGTGAAATCAACGTAGTATTTCACCCGGGGGGATGGGTGCTAAAACCGGAATCAATTCTCTCATGAGAAAGCTTTCTCTATTACATTTATTAAAAGCTGTATCATAACGAAAGTTTAGGGGATGGGGCGAATAAATCATTGAAAATCATTTCGAATGGTTTTTTACACAGTATTAGTATTTAAGGGTATTTAAATATCCCTCTTCAAAAATAATAAATATGACACTGTCATAAATAAAATGATCGAAATAATACTGATAATACCCGCTTCGGTGTATGTCATCAATATAGGGAAATTTTTTAATCCATTGAAATTGTCAATATATTTGAATGACGGTAAAGGAGCAAGATCTTCTATCCCGTTCATCGGATAATAAAGAAAACTTCTTCCATTACTGAAAACTTTGTGATGTACCATCCATCTGAATAACGGCTCTATCATTAATATGTATGAGAAATAGAAAAATATGGACAATCCTGATTTTCTAAAAATAAATGCTACCATGATACCAAATGTCATATAAGCAAAAGTCAATAGAAAAAACCGGAGAAAAACATAGTCTTGATGGTCCAATATCTTATTTAAATCAAATTCTCCTTCATGCAATACACCAACCAATATGGTTGATAAATAGAAAACTATGGTAGCATAAAAAGTAACTACCAAAGTAATCAATATTTTGCCCATAAAAAATTCATTTCTCGACAGACCTGTGATAATGTTTTGTCGCATAGTCTTAAACTGAATTTCGCTTGTAATTATATATACTCCAAGGAAACCGAAAAATAAAAATGTTAACCAGCTGCCTATGTATGCCTGATATTCCCAAACTTTTGGAAAAGTAAAAAAACTATCTTTGCCAGGGATATTTATATCATCAAAGTTTTTTAATACAAAAATCACTATTGGCATCAGCAATGTATAAAACATCAGTAGCATTTGTATTAAAGAATTATCTTTATATTTTAGTACCTCAAGTTTTATTAGTTTTATCGGATTCATATTTTTATTTTTTGTGATTGGAATATTTTGAAAGGATTATTGTTTTACTATTTTTAAAAATTCTTCTTCCAGTTTTTGTTTTCTAATCAAAAAGTGGTTTAAAATTATTCCTTTCTCATACATTAATCTGCTTATTTGTTCTGCCGGAACAGAATTGTCAATAGTCCAGATATAAAAATCTTTTTGCTTTTCGATTTTTTTTATAAAATCAAAATCACCCGCCAATTTTGATAATTTATCCTGATCAAGTGAATTTATTTCGATTAGATAATCATCGGATAATAATTCACCAACCAATCCTGTGGCAAGCAATTTCCCTTTTTTAATTATTGCGACATGACTGCAAATTTTTTCTACTTCATCCAGAATATGTGATGCCATCAATACGGTTCTGCCCGATTCCGCAACTCTTTTCAATATACTTCTGACTTCCGCAATGCCTTGAGGGTCAAGACCGTTTGTCGGTTCATCAAATATTACAACTTCAGGATCACCTATCATAGTAGCTGCAATCGCCAAACGCTGTTTCATCCCCAGAGAATAAGTTCTGAATTTTGAATCTTTCCTATGCTCCAGATTTACCATTTTCATGACTTTGTCATAATCAAAACCCTTTACTCCTTTTATTTCTGCTATTATTTTAAGATTATCAACCCCTGATTTGTAAGGGTAAAAATTGGGTGTTTCCAGTATAGCTCCGATATGGATTCTCGGATTATTACCATATTTTCCGTCAAACCATTCAAAACTTCCTGAATCAGCTTTTAAAATTGATAAAATAATCGCTAAAGTTGTTGTTTTACCACTTCCGTTTGGTCCTAGCAAACCATATATGTTACCTTTTTCTATTGTCAAATTCAAATTATCAAGTGCTTTGATTTTTCCGTATGCTTTCGACAGGTTGTTTATCTTTAATACATGACTCATTTTATAAAATTTTTTGCAAATTAAAGTAAATACTTTTAATGTTAATATAATTAAGATTAATTTATTGTTTTTATAGATGAATATAATGATTAACCTTCGGATGATCTTTCTGTGAATGTATATATTCAGGCCGGGTACTTTTTCAATAAAAATGATTTTTTCAAAGAAGATATCTGAAAATTAAATAAGGTGTATTTCATTTTTTTGCATTGCGGGTTGGGTTCTCCTTTATTTATCCCTTTGGGAGAAGTTAGAGGCAAAGTATGGAAAAAGCAAAAAATTGGAATATACCCATTAAATATTTAGTTGAACTCAGGTTTTTGTATTTTTTAATTTATCTTTGCAGCCTAAAATCAAAAAATGGAGAACAAAGCAGAGAAAGTGAAGCCTTATAGTGCGGAAAAGGATAAAAAACAGCAGGTTGAAAAGATGTTTGATAATATTGCAGGGAAATATGATTTTTTAAACCATTTGTTATCTATGGGGATTGATAAATCATGGAGAATGAATCTGATTGATCTTTTATCCGGTATTCATCCCGCTAGTATACTGGATGTGGCTACAGGAACAGGTGATCTTGCTATTCAGACATCAAAAGCAATTCCCGATGCGAAGATTACAGGTTTGGATATCTCCCGCGGGATGTTGGAAGTTGGTGAGAGAAAAATCGCAAAACAAAATTTATCAGGGAAAATTAAGATGATTTATGGTGATTCGGAAGAAATGCCGTTTCCCGATAATACATTTGATGCAGTTTCTGTAGCATTTGGGGTTAGAAATTTCGGAAATCTGTTGAAAGGATTAAAAGAGATGAACAGGGTTTTAAAACAGGGAGGAAAAGTATTTATATTAGAGTTTTCAAAACCTAAATCACCCCTATTTAGATTTGTTTTCAATTCTTATTTCAAGTATGTTTTGCCTGTTATTGGGAAAATCACTTCCAAAGACCCTAAAGCTTATAAATACCTTTTTGAATCTGTACAGGCTTTTCCTTCCTATGAGGATTTTCTGGGAATAATGAAAGAAGCGGGTTTTAAATCCAATAATTATAAAATACAAACGTTAGGAATCTGTTCAATTTATATCGGAGAAAAATGAAAAGAAATTTTTATATAGTACTAACACTTGTGATATTTTCACAGGTTTTATCAGCGCAACGGAGTGGTAGCAGGTCATTGATCAATTATATGTATCATAAGACAAAGCCTTATTATTTTGGAATTTCTTTGGGATATGATAAATCAAATTTGTTTTTAAAAAGATCTACGTATTTTGTTGAAAATTCAAATTATCTTGTTGTGGAACCTCATAAGGGAGTCGGTTT
>JALVEG010000223.1 GCA_027031145.1 Saprospiraceae bacterium
CATGTTCAGATGATCGTAAATTTGAAATTGGGACAGGATTTCGATTTAAGAATATTGCCGGGATTTTCATTTGCAGACAAAAAAATTGATTATTATGGGGATCTGTCAGGAGAATTGACAAATGACAAAAGGTTTGAATCGGTTTTTATCGATGTTCCTTTCCTGGTTAGATATAAATCCGCTCCTTATAATGATATGAGGATGTATGTGATATCCGGAGTAAAGTATACTTATGATGTTAATTCCAATGCAAATGCAAGAAATAATCAAAATCTGATCAAAATTTCACCTCATGATTTTCAATTTGAAGTAGGTGCCGGATTCCAGTTTTTCTTTCCGTATTTTATCTTTTCACCGGAATTGAAAATGTCAACAGGTATTGGAAATGTATTGTTATATGATGAAAAACTTAGAGAATCCAGGGTTTTGGATAAAGTGCTGACAAATTTATTCTCGATATCATTTCACTTTGAAGGATAATTTTCCAATATTTCCATACTGTATTTGCCCATATTGAATATCAAGTCAATTATGGAGGGGTTTTGTATATCGTTTGATTTATAATCAAAAACAGAAGAATATAATTTGTTTTTTGCCGGAATATTGAAATCTGTTGATGGTAAATGTTTTTCTCTCAGATCAAGATATTCAGAATCAGGAGTTTTCTCATAACGGTCAGTGAAAATTACGGGAACTTCTATTTCCAATATCTCAAAAATATAATTTCTTAGTCTATTATTTAGTTCAAAAATATATTTGTATTTAGCAGAAAAAATATCCATCAAATCCATAAAATAATAATCAAAAAATGCAGAAGAGCCGTAAGCGGTTTTAAGCGTGTTATTAAGATTGGAGATCCATTTGGTATCATATGATATTTCCACCCTGTTAAATATTTTATTGTTTTTACCCTTTTTTAATGGTATGGAAATAATTTGAGGACCGTTTGGCGATGATATTATGAATCTGTTCCTGTATGTTCGTTTATTGAAATTATCATGGTTTTCAATACAGATAATTTCGGATGTAATATAATATGCATAAATATTTACAGGTGATAGTATTTGATTTTCAATGAGTAATTTCACGTAATACAATTTTTTGCGAAAATAAGATTTTTTTTATTTATAAATAATAAAAAAAACAAGGTTTTAATAATTAATTTAAATAAGAATTTTTATTGGATAAATTATTGTAAAAACTGTTAAAATTAAATTAATAATGTTAAATTTGTGCGGTTGCTAAATTGCTGTTAAAATGAGGTTATTAATTCCATTACTTAAATTGGATAGTTTTTTTCCTGAAGATGTTTATCTTAAAGGTGAATTATTATATGATAATAATGGAATTGAAATGGTAAATGAGCTTTACAGAGGGAAAGCTCTTATGGTGATGGATGATGGTAACAGGGTTGAAATAAGATTTAATAAAGACAATATTGTTGATATTAATTGTACCTGTCAGGATTTCAAAATAAAAAAAGTTTGCCCCCATGTGGTTGCCGCTTCTCTGGAAGTCAGGAAAATGGCTGATAAACTTGCAAAAAAATCTTCTAATCTTAAACCCAGGACCAGAAGAAAAAAGACTAATCTATTCGATCAGATAATTGTAAATTTGGATAGAGATGAGTTGGTCGGATTTATGAGTTCCTATGCAGTTAAAGATAAAAATTTCAGATTGTTTTTTGAAGCTTTTTTCCTGAATAAACTGAAAAATAAAAACATTGAAAATTCTTATGCAGATTTATTAGATGAAGTTTTGCCTCCGTCTTCTGATGTTGAAGTAAAGTTTTCACGTCAACAGATTTCGTTGCTGAATGATATAGCCAAGGATTTGTTGAATCAGTATAAAGATGAAATAAGTTTGGGAAGATTTACAGATGCTTTCAATATTATCAAGCATCTTATCAACAAACTTGCGTATGCTTATAATAGAAATAGTAATGAAAATTTAGCTGAATTGCTGGATAGGTCACATGAATATTTTCATATGCTCTTTGATGAAACTCTGGCTCCCGAACTTAAAGTCAAAGCATATTCCTTTATATATGATATGATAGTAAAATCATATTATTTTTATCAAAAACCAAATGATCTGGTACATCTTTTCTTATCTACAAATCCAATAAATGAAGATCTGTTGAAATTTGTAGATGTCCTTAATGAAAAAATAAAGTTATTAAGGGATGAAAATGCCAAAAAGTATTTTATATCTTTTTATATAGGGATCAAAAAGAAATTGGGGATTTTGGAAGAGGATTGGTATGAAATGTATTTCAAAGACCTTACAGATTTTATGGAGATAGCCCATGTTTTACTTTCCGAAGGTTACAGCAATGAACTTGAAGATCTGTTGAAAGAGCTATATACAGCAGAAAAGATCAGTAAAAGACTGTTTCTTGAAAGCCAGTTAAGGGTTTCATTGTCGCAGAATGATTGTCAAAGAATAGGATATTTGATTCTGGATATTTATGAAAGTACATTTGATTTCAGATATTTGAAAAGAGTCAAAAACTGTGTTCCTTCCTTCAATAAAAGCATTTTGAAAAAACTGACAAAAATAGTTGAAAACAATGCAGAGGAAGATGATAAAATGACCTGGTGGATTTTGAGCAATAATTTTGATAATCTTATCAGTCATCTTGCTGAAAAAAATGATATTTCATTGATCCAAAGATATGAAAGAAATATTTTGGAAAAAAATCCTGCTGAATTAGAAAATCTTTATTTGAAATATATTCATACATATCTGGAATCTCATTTTGGTAAAAGCAGTGTCACCGTAGTAAAAAATCTGTTATTTCATTTAAGGCAAGTAGATGCTAAAAAAATAGCTTTTAATATTGAAAAAGATCTTTTCGATACATTTAGTTCAAGAAAAAGATTTCTCAAAGACCTTATGGGAATTTAATGGGTCAAGCCAAAAAGTTGAGGGTTAGCATAAATTCTTAGTTTGGGTAGTTGTTAAAAAATACATTTTAATTTCCCCGATTTTTCATCTTGATCCGATTATATCAACTTATGCAATTCTGAAAAATAACGGAATGCATATTTCATTCTGGAGCCATACCATCCAAAATATTGTCCGTCTGTTAATAATGTTTTTGCATTTGGAAACATATCTTTGAATTCGTCCTTGTGTTTATCCCCGAATCTATATGGTTCACTGCATAATAAAATTATTTCAGGATCAAATTCTGATATATTCTCTTTGTTTATTTCGGGATACCTGTTTAGATTTCCGGCTTCATTGATAAAACCGGCTTTTCTCATAATATCACCGATAAAAGTATCTCCACCGGCAACCATATATGGTTTTCTCCATATAAAATATAAAGATTTATAGGTTTTATGATCCTGAGCCTTAAATTTATCATATTCATTTAGGATGTCGCGGATTATTTTTTCTCCTTCCTTTTCTTTACCGGTTATTTCAGATACTTTTTTTATCATATCCAGAGCAGATTCAAAATTTTTCACATCACTTATCCAGACCGGAATATGTTTATTTAGTTCCAATATTTGTTCTTTATTATTTTCTTCTTTACCCGCAATGATCAAATCGGGTTTTAGTGAAAGGATTTTTTCCAAATCAAGATTTTTGGTTCCGCCGATTTTTGTTTTTGATTTAACCTTGTCTTGCGGGAGAATACAAAATTTGGTAAGACCGACTATTTTCTCATCCAGTCCCAGTTCAAATAACAGCTCCGTTTGAGAAGGAACCAGTGATATTATCCTTTGGGGTACACTGGAGAGTTTTATTTTGTTGTTTAATTGATCAAAGTATTCCATAATTAGCCTTGTTTAGATTCAATATTTATGTAAATGTAAATATTTTTTCAAAAAAAGTAAAAAAAGTTTTTAATATTAAAAAAATATAATTTACCTTTGCACTGCTTTTGAAAACAAGGCCCGTTCGTCTAGGGGTTAGGACGCCAGGTTTTCATCCTGGTAGCAGGGGTTCAAATCCCCTACGGGCTGCGAAAATCAAAGGGAGGATTTAAAAATCTTCCCTTTTTTTATTGTCTTTTCTTTGTTATTTTATTGGATATCTTTTCTAATTTATTGTATCGTAATAGCTTCAATACTTGCATTTATAGTCGGGAATTTATTAATTTTATTGATAAATGATGAATAAAGTTATAAATTTGTTACGGATATATAATAGTTATGTGGGATAGTTCCCAATAACATAAAAAACACAAACAAATATAAAAACAAATAAGGGAATGGAAAGCCATCCCACACTGTGACAGAGATGTCTGCATCACTACAAAGCAGAACTCACATCACAGTCATAGTTTTTGCAATTTAAAAATGAAAATATTTTAATCATGAAAACAAAACCAATCTTATATATTGTAATTTTATTAACAATTATTACATTTCGCCTAAACTCTCAGTCCTGCCTTCCAAATGGCATAACCTTTACAAGTCAACAGGAAATCGATAATTTTGCTAATAATTATCCGGGATGTACAGAAATATTAGGATATGTATCCATTTATTCACCTGATGATAACAATATTGTCAATTTGAACGGTTTATCTCAGATCACGGCCATCAATGGAAACCTAAGTATCACTCATAACTACTCACTATCCAATTTTTCAGGACTAGATAATTTAGAAACCATAGGTGGAAAACTCAATGTTCAAAACAATTGGAATTTAACTTCTGTCAGTGAATTGAACAGTCTTATTAGTATTGGTGAATCAGTATATTTTGACAGTGTCGATGATTTAGTTGATCTGAATGGTTTTGCAAGTTTAACATCAATTGGGGACTTTCTTTATATCTCTTATAACGATGGGTTAGAGGAAATCAATGGATTTAATAATCTAATCTCTGTAGGAGGTCGTATCTGGATTCATAACAACAGTACTTTAAATATTATTGATGGTTTTGAAAATTTAGAAATAAGCGATGACCTATTAATAAAAACTAACAATAATTTAACGTCAATAACAGGATTTGAAAATCTTAATTCTACAAATGATTTTACTATTTATAACAATGAACTTCTGACAAATGTAAACAATTTTAATAATCTTGAGACCGTTGAAGGAGACTTTAATATTGTAAGCAATGAATCCCTTTCAGAAATGGGGAGTTTTAATGCATTAACAAGTATCGGTGTTACTTTACAGATTCGAGATAATCTTAATTTACTTAGTTTACCGGAAATGAACAGTCTTGCAACCATTGGAGAAAGATTTTACATCGTTGATAATAACTCACTCACTACGTTTACTGATTTTGATGCCCTAACAACAATTGGTGAGGATTTTGTAGTTTCTAATAATACTGCTTTAGAGAATTTGGGTAGCTTTAACAGTCTTGAAACAATAGGGACAGGTTTAAGTATTAATTATTGCAGTTCTTTAAATTCATTGACTGGATTGAACAATCTCAATTCAATTGGTGGATACCTTTCCATAAGAAATAATGCAATTCTTGAATCTTTGAATGGTTTGGAAGGGATTGAATCGATTGGTGGGTATTTGAAAATACATGATAATCCATCATTATTTGATATAGATGCAATTTCAAACATTGATCCTCAGACAATTAAAAGTAATTATGATGATGATTTAATTATATATGAAAATGAGATGCTTTCAGAATGTGCAGTGATTAATATCTGTGAATTCATGGATATTCCAGGAAGAACCAAAGATATCCACGATAATGCCAGTGGTTGTAATTCTGTATCGGAAATAGAAACAGCCTGCCAGGAATTATTATGTTCTGATTTGGTTTCACCTTTTGAAGGTGAAATGGATGTTAATATTAACACGGATATCAGTTGGAGTGAGGCATTAAATGCTGTAGGTTATTATATCACCATAGGAACTAGTTCTGGAGGAAATGATATTGCCGATAACATTGATGTAGGTTCTGTAACTGTGTATGATCCTAATGGATTACCTTGTGCTAGTGATATTTTTGTTTTAATAAGTCCATACGATGAAATGGGTAATATCATGGATTGTGCAGAGGAAAGTTTTACTACTGAGGAAGTTACAGCAGATGCAGGAGCAGATACGGAGTTTTGTGCAGGGGGAAGTGTACAGCTCAATGCAACCGGAGGTACTACATATAGTTGGTCACCTACAGACGGACTGGATGACCCGAATATCGCAAATCCCGTAGCAAGTCCCGACGCTACAACTACATATACAGTCACAGTCAGTAATGACGGCAGATGTCCCGATACAGATGATGTGTTGGTTACAGTCAATCCCAATCCTGTGCCTAATGCCACAGCAACGGATGAGACAGCCAATGATGCCAATGACGGTACAGCCACAAGCAATCCTACAAGTGGTACTCCGGGATATTCATACAACTGGAGTAATGGAGAAACTACCCAGACTATCACAGATCTCTCACCGGGAAATTATACGATTACAGTTACGGATAGCAAAACCTGTACGGGAGAAGAAACAGTAACTGTGGCAGAATATATCTGTCCCACTATCACATTGAGTGAATCGATCACTAATACTACGTGCAATGAAGACTGTGATGGTAGCATAACTGTTACTCCTTCGGGTGGCACTGCACCATATACCTACTCCTGGAGCAATGGGCAAACTACTCAAACAGCTACAGGACTATGTGCAGGGAGCTATACAGTTACAGTCACAGACAGCAAAAACTGTAGTGTTGTATCCGGTAGTTATACCGTTAGTGAACCGGATGAATTGTTAGCTAATGCAAGTGCCACAGATGAAACAGGTAATGACTTTGAAGACGGTACTGCAACAAGTGCTCCGTCAGGAGGAACTTCCCCTTACACTTATGCATGGTCAAACGGAGAAACCACACAGACAGTTACCGGGCTTGCACCTGGAAACTATACTGTTACGGTAACAGATGCTCATTCTTGTACAGCAGAAGAAACAGTTACGGTAAATGAATATATTTGTGCCGTATTGACTATCGAGGAAACTCAGGAAAATGTATCCTGTTACGGAGAATGCGATGGGATTTTGACAGTAGATGATGTTACTAATGGAATTCAACCTTATGATTATGAGTGGAATACAGGGGAAACCACACAAAGTATTGATAATCTCTGTCCAGGAAGTTATGATGTTACGGTTACCGATTCAAAAAACTGCTCTGTTTCCGAATCCTATACCATTACGGAACCTGATGAACTGTCTGCCAATGCTTCAGCTACGGATGAAACAGCCAATGATGCCAATGACGGTACTGCAACAGCAACTCCGTCAGGTGGTACGACTCCTTATTCATATGAATGGAGCACCGGAGAAACAACACAAACTATCGAAGATCTCGCACCCGGAGATTATGATGTTACAGTTACAGATGATAATGGATGTACCTCAGAAGAAACGGTTACGGTCAATGAATTTGTCTGTCCTGATTTGTCTTTGGAGTCTTCACAATTTGATAATACCTGCTATAATGAATGTGACGGAGAGATAACCATAACCAATGTGATAAACGGTGTTGCCCCATTTACTTATGAATGGACTGACGGTCAGACAGGACAAACAGCATATGAGTTATGTGCAGGAGATTATGATGTAACGGTAACAGACAGCAAAAACTGTAGTGCGGTGTCCGAAACATTTACCATAACAGAACCGGAAGAATTGACAGCAACTACGACCACTACAGGAGAAACTTACAATGATGCCGAAGATGGTACTGCTACCGTGAATGCAAATGGAGGTACTACGCCATATTCTTATTTGTGGGATACGGGAGAGACAACCCAGACGATTACAAATCTTGCCCCTGCTATTTATTATGTTACCGTTACGGATGACAATGGATGTACGGTGGAAGCTGAAGCGGAAGTCGAGGAGTTTATATGTCCGACTCTTACCATTCTTGAAGAAACTGAAAATGTATATTGCAATGGAGATTGTGATGGATATATCAGCATATATGCTATTGATAATGGTGTTGCACCTTTTGAATATCTTTGGAACACAGGAGATACTGAATCAACAATTGATAACCTTTGTCCGGATACTTATAGTGTTACGGTTACCGATGCAGATAATTGTCCGATTACAAAAACGTATGAAATTACAGAACCGGATGAACTTTTAGTTAATACAACTGCTACAGATGAAACGGAATATGGAGCACAAGACGGAACGGCGATTGCGAATCCCACAGGAGGAACATCACCGTATGATTATGAATGGAGTACAGGGGCTACAACTCAAAGTATCACAAATCTTGCACCCGGAAATTATATTGTTACGGTAACTGATTATTATAATTGCCAAAGCATAGATATGGTTACAGTCAATGAGTTTATATGTCCTGATCTTACAGTAAATGCAACCCAAACCAATATAAATTGTTATGGTGCTTGCAACGGAGAAATCGAAGTAACTTCTGTAACCAATGCAGTAGAACCACTTTATTACGAGTGGAGCAATGGAGGAGGAGCGTCTTATATCGACAATCTATGTCCCGGTGATTATACTGTTACTGTTACAGATGCTAAAAACTGTCAGGTAATACAAGATTATACTATCACACAACCGGAAGAACTACTTGCCAATGCTTCTGCCACAGATGAGACAGCCAATGATGCCAATGACGGTACGGCAACAGCAAATCCTACAGGAGGAGATAGTCCTTATTCTTATGCCTGGAGCAATGGCGAATCTACACAAACAATCACCGGACTTGCGCCGGGCAGTTACACTGTCACGGTAACGGATAACAATGGATGTACTTCGATAGAATCCGTATCGGTAGCGGAATTTGGTTGCCTTGGTCTGGCAATAGAAATCAGTCAAACAAATGTACAATGCAATTCGGAATGCAATGGAATCCTTGAGGTTACAGGAGTAACAAACGGAACATCACCATTCACTTATACTTGGAGCAATGGTTATGCAACAGCAAAAATAGACAGTTTATGCCCCGGAAGTTACAGTGTGACGGTAGTCGATGGTAATAATTGTAATGTGTATGGTTCATATACCATTACCGAACCACAACCATTATCTGCCAATGCCATATCGACAGATGAAACTTCCAATAATGCCAATGACGGCACTGCAATATCTAATCCAAGTGGTGGAACACAAGCTTATGCTTACAGCTGGAGCACAGGCGATACTACACAAGCTATTTCTGGATTAGCACCGGGATCATATTTCCTTACTGTCACAGATGCAAACGGATGTACAGCTCTTGATACGGTTACAATTATAGAATTTACTTGTCCTGCTCTTGAAGTAAATTATCAGACATCAAATATCAGTTGTTTTGGTGCTTGTGACGGTTCCATAGCAGTATTAAGCGTAAATAATGCAGTGTCACCGCTTTCATATAAATGGAATACAGGCGCGACGTCAGCATCAATGAGCGATTTATGTGCAGGAGATTACAGCGTTACGATCACAGATGCTAAAAACTGTGAAATTGTCCAAAACTATTCTTTGACACAACCTGATGAAATCACAATCACCGTTGATAGTACAAGGGACGTGAGATTAGATCCCCTCGGATATATTGCAATTACCACCAACAACAATGGAAATTATATTTTCTCCTGGACAGGTCCCGGTAATTTTACGGCAAAAACTGAGGATTTGGACAGTTTAAGTGATTTTGGATGTTACACCTTGACAGTTACAGACACAACTACAAATTGCAGTAGCGACAGTACAATTTGCCTAGAAGATAAGACAGCAACTTTTGATTTTGAATTGGGTAATATCAATATTTACCCGAACCCGGCAAAAAATGATTTTATAATAGATTTTAGCAATACCAAATTATCAAATGCTGAAATTACCTTGTTCGATTTATCCGGCAAGATACAATTGCAATTAGAAAAGCAGGCAAAAGACAGAATTTTAAAAGTAGATTCGGAAACTTTAAATGCAGGTTTATACATTATCAGAATTAGATCAGCAGAATACGGAATAACATACAGGAAAATAGTTTTGAGCAAGTAGAAAAAATTCATAAGACAGCTTTTTAGAGTTAATATCAAGCCTTCCCAATCATTTATATTGGGAGGGCTTTTTTTGTGGTTTGGTGTTTATTTGTACAACTCTATCCTTAAATAGGGAAAAAAGAGCTTTCTATTTCCTTTTTGCACCACACGCCCCTAACCCCTAAAGGGGAACTCAACCCGCAACGGCAGGGTTAGAAAGAGTGCAGTCTCTTTTTAAGGGAGATATGCGGGTTGCGGTTCTTCATAGGTTGCCGAGCTTGTCGAGGTATAGGAAGTTAGAAGGCAGCGTTACAAAAAAGAACATTTCTTTAAGGTAGATCTCTTATTAAATGTTTCCCTAAGCGAGACAAGTTTGCCACGCTATCGCTCGCAAAATCCTGCTATTTTAATACCTTTATCGTTTGAAATGGCTACGAATTTGCAAGCTGAAGCGAAGCAATCTCCTTTTCGTCAGAACCTGCGGGTTTAAGACAGGAGTGGGAGCGTTGCAATAAAAAATGGCAGCGTTGCAAAAAAAAAAGAATAAATGTTTCTTTTTGCAAAGCTACCCCCTCTGGCATCCCGCAATAGCTCTGCGCTCCCCCTTGTAGTTTTACTTCACTATGTTACGTAAAACGACAGGGGGAAGTAGCAACCCGCCTAACTTCACTATGTTTCGTCGGGCAGGCGAAGGCAGGGGTAAGAAAAAATGCAGTCTCTTTTTAAAGGAGGGATATGCGGGTGGATGCACCTCCTTTAGGAGGCTGGGAGGCAGCGTTGCAAAAAAAGAGAAGGCAGCGTTGCAGAAAGAAGTCGCTTTGCAAAATTTACACTACTCGCCCCTTAATCCCCTAAAGGGGTGCAACCCGCAACGGCAGGGTTTATAAAAAGTGCAGTATCTTTTTAAGAAGGTATTGAGCGGGTTGCGGTTCTTCTTAGGTTGCCGAGCTTGTCGAGGTATAGGAAGTTAGAAGGCAGCATTGCAAAAAAGAACATTTCTTTAAGGTAGATCTCTTATTAAATGTTTCCCAAAGCGAGACAAGTTTACCACGCTTTCGTCCGTCAGGGGACGGACAAGTCTGTGGACGGAATAGAGCTCTCGCAAAATCCTGCCATTTTATACCTGTATCGTTTGAAATGGCTACGAATTTGCGAGCGGAAGCGAAGCAATCTCCTTTTCGTCAGAACCTGCGGGTATAAGTTTCTAGAGAGATTCTGCATGTCAACACGAGAGTAAAGATTTTTTACAAAATGAGAAGTCAGAGCACTAAGGTTATTAAGTAAATGTCTAAATTACTTTCCCAAATGGAAAAAGTAATATTATCATAGCTTTCAATAAATTCAAAAACTTATTTTTGTCAAATTTAACCTAAAACTTAATAATAAAATGAAAAACTATCTTTCCAAACTTAGCTTAGTGGCTTTGATTATTGCCGGCACATATATAAATCTGGTAGCTCAAAGCGTAGAACAATCTCAAATATCTTCAATTCTGGAAGTTCAACAATATAACAGGGCGATTCATATTATGGCGATGTTGTTGTTGGGTTTCGGTTTTTTAATGGTTTTTGTCAAAAAATACGGACGTTCAGCATTAACTGCCACATTTTTATTGGTAAGTGTTTCTTTGCCATTATATTTTGCTATAAAAAGTATAGGTGTTTTTGAAACAAGAGGAGAAATAGAACAATTGATACTCGCAGAATTTGGTGCTGCCAGTTTACTGATAGCAGCAGGAGCTATTCTTGGAAGAATTAAGATGTATCAATATCTTATTTTGGGGCTATTGTTTATACCATTTTATATTTTCAATGAACTCGTAGTAGTTGATGATTACTTCAATTTTGTAGGTAAAGTTGCTGATACGGGAGGTTCTATTGTTATTCATGCATTTGGTGCGATATTTGGTATTTCAGCAGCGATTTCATTAACTACAAAAAAACACCGCGAAACAAGTATTTTGACAGATGCAGTATCTGATAAGTTTTCCTTGTTGGGAAGTATGGTATTATGGGTATTCTGGCCAAGTTTTTGTTCAGCATTGGTACCTGTTGAAGCTATCCCTGTGTCAGTTGTTAATGTCTTTTTGGCTTTATCAGGATCGACCATTGCAACTTATATTGCTACGGTAACAATCAGGGGGAAGATCAATGCAGCAGATATTGCAAATGCAGCTTTAGCAGGAGGTGTGGCAATTGGTGCAACATTTGATCATGCCAATCACTTTGAGGCAATAGTTATAGGTCTTATTGCCGGAGTTATATCAACTATGGGATTTGCAATATTTCAGGCAAAACAAGAAAAATTTCATAAAATTGTTGATACTTGCGGGGTGTCCAATCTACATGGAATTCCAGGGATATTTGGAGGATTGGCAGCTATAGTTGTTGTTGATAACTTAAATCCGGGTTCACAACTAACGGGAATTGCAGTTACAGTCATTATTGCAATTATTGCAGGATTGTTTACCGGAAAAATCATTTCCTTGTTTGGTAAAACCGATAAGATATATAATGATGGTTATGAATTTGAAGATGTTGATGTTTAGTGTCTGAAAGAAAAAATGTCAGATAAAAATTGATTATTTTCATATTTTTTTGCACCACTCGCCCCTAATCCCTCCCAAAGGAACAGGTAAAGGGGAACTCAACCCGCGAAAGCAGGGGTAAGAAAAAATGCAGTCTCTTTTTAAAGGAGGGATATGCGGGTGGATGCACCTCCTTTAGGAGGCTGGGAGGCAGCGTTGCAAAAAAAGAGAAGGCAGCGTTGCAGAAAGAAGTCGCTTTGCAAAATTTGCACTACTCGACCCTTAATCCCCTAAAGGGGTGCAACCCGCAACGGCAGGGTTAGAAAAAACAAAAGCATTTTTTAAGGGTGATATGTGGGCGGCGGTTCTCCTTAGGTTGCCGAGCTTGTCGAGGTATAGGAAGTTAGACCTGTCCTGTGAAACAAACGGAGTGTTTCTACAGGAAGGCAGCTTTGCAAAAAAAAGGGGAGGCAGCTGTGCAAAAAAAGGTAGCGTTGCAAAAAAGAATAATTGTTTCTTTTTGCAAAGCTACCCCCTCTGGCATCCCGCAATAGCTCTGCGCTCCCCCTTATGTTTTTCTTCCACTGCGTTACAGAAAAAAATAGGGGGAAGTAGCAACGCTCCTGACTACTATATATTTCGTCGGACAGGCGAAGGCAGGGTTAAAAGAGTAATAGCATTTATTGATGGGAAAAGTGCGCGTTGGCGGCAACTCCGGTTTCGTAACGGAGTGGAGAAACGAGAGGCTGTTTACCCCGTGAAACAAATGAAATGTTTCACTGGGGGGAGGCAGCGTTGCAAAAAAAGAGAAGGCAGCGTTGCAGAAAGAAGTCGCTTTGCAAAATTTGCACTACTCGCCCCTTAATCCCCTAAAGGGGTGCAACCCGCAACGGCAGGGTTAGGAAAAACAAAAGCATTTTTTAAGGGTGATATGTGGGATGGGGTTCTCCTTAGGTTGCCGAGCTTGTCGAGGTATTGGAAGAAGTTAGAGGGCAACTAAGCAAAAAAGGGTGGTGTTGCAAAAAATAAACAACCTAGCAAAAAGAATAAGAAAGCATTTTTACTAAAAAAGGCACTTGTTTCGACAAGTGCCTTTTTTTAATAATACTATTTTATATATCATTTATTTTATATATATCATTTTTCTGGTTGATGTATATCTACCTGTTTCTAGTTTATAATAAATAACACCTGACACCATGTTGTCAAACGATACTGTAACAGAATTCTTTCCTTTGTGGAAGTCTTTTGATATTTTCTTCAAAATTCTTCCCGTTATATCTGTGAAAGTAATGGTAGCATTCTGATTTTCCGGTAAATTAAAGGAAATAGTAGTTTCATTTACAAATGGATTAGGAATATTCTGGTATAATGCATATTCTTCTTTATTTTCAACTATATTTCTGAATTCCAGATCCATATTATGAATGTTTAATTCATTGTCATAAGCTTCCGAAGTGATCCTATCATCTGTAATTGCAATATTGCTTGACAAATTACCTGTATTTTTTGTAGTAAATACTATTGTAAACAATTTGTCTTCTTCCATGATATTCTCCGGTTTGATCCAGCTTACTACTAATTGTCCATTTTTAATATACGAAAGTCCAAAACTATTTCTGTCTATTAATTTAGTATTAGGAATAAGTTCTTTGAATTCCAATTCATCTGCATTAAAATTCATTGTGAATTGTGCTCCTGACAGATCATCAATATTTGAAATAAAGAAGTCAGCAGAGACATCTTCGTTTTTAGAGTATTTCATGTCATTCAAATAAATATTGATATTTTCCCCTTCACGAGATTCCAGTAATTCTGAATTACTATTATTAATATCACCTATCTTAATTCCTACCCAGTTAATATTGGAACCGAATTGATTTTTATTTACTTTTAAATTATCTTTCCAAGATGCTAATAGATTTATATTGTTTCTAATATCTTCACCATCAGGAGTAAATGCCCATGAATTATTATTCAAACTGTTATCTTGTCCCAAAATAGCTTTTCTTATCGTTAGGATATCACTTGCAGAAACACTTCCCGAATTATTTGCATCTGCCGCTATGTATTTATAAGGACGATCAAATGTTTTGATTCCCAAAATGTGTTTCTGAATAAGCACAAGGTCAAGTGTAGTCACTCCAAGCAGAAAATCAGATTCCATATCAGCATTTAAGTTATAATTTTCATCAGAAGAAAGATTTGTAAATTCATATCTTCCATTTTGATCTGAATAAGAATAGAAAGAATTTTCATCTCCCTGCAACTTGAATTCCACATCTTTCATTTCAATATTATCCGGATTATAGACAAAACCATATACTATCGAACCAATTGAAGTATCGGGACATGCATTGGCTTCATTGTCTTCAAGATCCAGATAAACAGTGCAATAGTCCTGATTGCCGGCTTCATCAGTAACCCACATTTCTATTGTTAGGAAAACTTGTTGTCCGTCAGGAATATCATTACAAGTCAATGTTCGACAAGTATCGTTTATATCAGAAGAGAAAGAGTATCTTAAATCTTCTTTAGGAGTACAATTATCATAGCTTCCTGTATTGCAATTATTGCAGTTGTCGCTTCCAAGGTTGAAATCTTCAGCACATATTGTTACCATACCACCATAGTTCATTAATACCGTTGCGGTTTGAGTTAAACAAAGTGGCGTAGGTTTTTTACAATCTTTTACCGTAACAATTTCTTCACAAGAAGTACTATTTCCACAACCGTCTTCTACAAACCAGGCAAATCTGTGTGTGCCGTTTGCATATACTCCCGATGCATCATTTGAAGGAATAGGTCCTATATCCCAATCTCCATCATTATCAAGGTCAACTCTGTATGTCCAATATAATTGATCGGAAGGAGTACAATCATCGGTAGCGGTTTTGATATACGTTATTTCTCCTGCACATGGACCGTAAGTGCAAAATGTTCTAGGTGCACATGTTTCATCAAATTCAGGTGCTTCACTGTTTTGCAGCATTATTATCTGTGTATGTCTCCAAGTAGTTTTGTCAGGGTCATATTCGTTGAAATTGCACCAGTCAATAACTTCCCAATGTCTTAATATTTTCTTGCATGCACCGTCTATTACGTTGAAAACTTCATCTTCATACCTTGCTGAAACCATACTGCAAAAGTCTTCATTTTCAAATCGTACAGACCCTGTGATTGAAGTATCAAAGTTTTCAACACAATCATATAGGGTTATATCCTCAGGCCATATAATATCAGAACCTTTAAATTTATGTCCGTCTTTTATTGTAATATTTTGAATACAAGAAGAATGGTAGTTGTTAGCATCCCAGGCAGTCCATGTTCTTCTTACATATCCGGTATTGCATTGACTTACATTAGTGAAATCACTATGTTCTATTTTTGTAACTTCACAATTGTCATAAGCAGTTGCTTTACCTGTTATTTCCAGTTTGTTGTAATCAACATCACATTGAATTACTATATCATCGGGACATATAATAATAGGAGGTAATTTATCTATTATGTTTACTTCGACCATACATGTATTGGATAGTCCGGATTCATCAGTTACTTGTAACACTACTATTTGTGTAGTACCTACATCTTCGCAACAAAATGTAATAGTGTCTCTGAAATATTGATCATCACTATCACAAACAGGATCCATTCTTCTTACTTTGAATGAGATATCGCTGCAATTGTCATGGCTTCCGTCATCGTATACAAACGCTTCTGTTTTTGCAGTACCGTCTGTTCCGATAACGACCTGAGTATGTTCATCACAAACAGCTACAGGGGGATCATTGTCAAAAATAGTAATAATATTGGTCATAGTAGTACTGTTTCCACAATCATCGGTAGCTGTATATGAAAATTTGATTTTTCCGACTGGAGCATTATGCATAAAGTATGTCCCGTCAGGCAATTTTTCTATATTATCATATAATAGTTCCGGTGTTTCGGGATTTCCTGCATTATCCAGAATCTGATATCCCACTGTCCAGGTTATCAATTCAAAATCAGAACAATCGGATAGTACTTCAGGTAATTCCAGATTAAAACTCCTTGTGCATTCCAATGCATCTGTATGGAGAGAAATATCAGGAACTTGAGTTAAAACAGGTCCTGTTTTATCCAATACGGCTATTAACTGATCATGCTCAAAAACATCACCGCTACACATTTCAGATACTTTCCAATGTCTTATTACTTTAAATGAACCGGAACATACATCTATTACCTGATCTTCATGGCTGATATTCACCATATTGCACAATTCTTCTCCAGGAAAACCTGTTAATTCAGGTTCGGGATAAAAATCAGGATTATTGGGATCACATGAAAGAGCTGCATGCTCAATATTATCATAATCTACAGGCCAGGTTAGAAATGCCGTTCCCGTTCTGATTATATATATATATTGTGTGCATTCTGAAGTATTGCCTGATTCATCTTGTGCCGTCCAAGTTCTTAAAACTAATCCGGTATAATTTGTTGAACAATCCATATTTACAAGCTTATCACTATAACTCAAAGTTGCAGGGCCACATGATTCAAACCCTGATTCTACAACATATTCATGTTCTCCTGTTACAATTGGAAAAGATGATCCCTGGGGTATAGGAAAATTGACATAGCCCCCAAGTTGTTTGAATATTAAGTCAAAATGAGTTAAAACTCCGGTATCACCGGCATATTTATCTATAACTACAATGGTCCAGATACCTGAAGGAATTTCTCCGTTAAAATCTGAAAGATTTCCGGCTGGTTGAAATTTACCCTTTACTGCAGGATCATTTGGTTTACATTCATTAGTAAGGTCAACATCCGTTTTTTCAGCCTGATCATCAAATTCCACATAAAGGTTTTCACCACCACATGTCAGTTGATTAAACAGTTCAACTGTATCATTTTGAGGTGATACCAAATATGCAGCCAGATTAATATCATTTTGATGTTGTATATCAAGAATGAAATTAACATCTGTGATATGTGCACCTGGTATTTTTCCTACTTCAAATGAATACCTTAATGTATCTTCATCAGGTATCGGTTCATTTGGATTGTAGACGAATCTGAAATTATGTGGAGTATTTGTTCCCGGAACAGGATAATCATAACAGGTTGTGAAAATTGTATCACAAACCAATGGAGGTGCCGCTTTATCATAAATATCAAGATAACTCCAGCACTTGTTACCGTTTGTTGTGTCTATAACTTCACCAACCAAAACCAGTCCTACTTGTTCTTTATAAACAGTATTACCAAGAGAATCACCATTTTCGTCATAAATATTAACCTTAAATATTCCCATATCAGGATAATCTCCTTCGAGTAACTGGTCAGGAGTGATTTCTGTTATACAATCGAGATCCATGCATATATTGACTGTATCATTACATGCAATAGTCCCGTCAGCCGGTTTGTCCATATATTTAATGCCTGCATTTGAAGCATATCCGGCGTGAATAATGAATATCAATATTCCAATTGATAAAAATCTTAATAAATTAAATTCAATTTTTTCCATTTTTTTTCTTTTTACGGTGTAAAGGGAATTTTTCATGTGTACTTATAGATTATTTTATTTTTTAATAATTTGTAATTAGTTTTTATAATATATTGATACATAAGTGTTTAAAGTTTTATATATCTTTATATTTAAAAATTGTTTTATTCATAACTGAAATAAGACAAATATTGTACCAATTTTTAATATGTGGTTTGTATTATGGAAATTTGGAGCATTCTATTTTTTAAGTTTTATTCGTATTTCAAAATTCAGCTTCTGAGTCTTAAGTGGCAGACAGGGCTCTCAGGCGCGCCAGCGATTGTGAAGCCGTTTTGGATTTTCTGCTTTCTTCTTTTTTCTTTTTCTTGTTATTTTTTCAAAAGCCAGCTTCAGAATCCCTATCAAGCCTGCGTAATACTCCGGCTTGCAGGCGGGCTTATGAGTCTTAAGAGGCAGGTAGGACTCTCAAGTGTGTCAGCGATTGTGAAGCCGGTTTTGAATGGGTAAGAACGAAATATGTCTGATAAATGGTAATTTATTATTAGCTTTTGCTGACTACAGTGAACTGAATTCTTTATATTTAAAGACTACTGAAAGCAAAGCTGTTTTCTGATAATAATATTCGTTTATCGTAAATTATTAGCATTTTATATAAATAAATTTTCCATTTGCTTTAATAATTATAATATTGTATAAAATCTTAAAAAATGAAATCATTTTTATTCTTAATTATATTCTTATTGTTTTCTGTATTCGACATGAATTCACAAACGGTGATGTCTCTTGAAGAGTGTATTCAATTGGCTCAGGAAAACAGTATATCGGTAAAGCAATCTTATTTGACCAATAGCGATGCAATTGTTTTGGAGAAATATGCAAGGCAGCAGTTATTACCTTCGCTAAATTCAAGTACAGACGTTTCTTATAATTTGGGAAGATCAATAGATCCTACAACAAATGATTTTCTTACAGAATCATTTACATCTCAGAGATACAGTATTAATTCAATGTTGACCCTGTACAATGGTGGTAAATTGAGAAACAGTATTAAACAGGCGATGATGAACAGGAAAGCAACAGAGAAGGATATTGAGCAAATGAAGAGGGATGTCGCTTTGTTGGTTGCTAATACATATCTTTCCATTTTGTATGCAAAAGAAAATCTGGCTAATGCTCAGAATCAATACAATGCAACAAAAGAGCAATTGGAAAAAATGCACAAATTGATTAAATCGGGATTGCAGGCACCAACTGCAGCTCTAAATCTTGAAGCACAGCTATTGTCAGATGAACAGGTCATAATATCACGGAAAAATGATCTGGAGAAATTTTATCTGGATCTGAAAAATATATTATTACTGGATGATTCTGTCAATTTGCAAATAGAAATTCCTGTTATTGATGTAGATAAGCTTTCAATGCCGGAACTGAAAACGGTAAATGAATTATATAATGCCTCACTTCAACATTATCCGGCATTTGCTGCTGCTGAATACAGAATAAAAAGTGCGGAATATCAAAATAAAATAGCAGCTGCCGCTTTATTGCCTTCAGTGAATTTTTATGCAGGATTATCGACAAATTATGCAAACAGGGCAAAGAAACTTATAGGTACTAATCAGGTTGTAAATGATCAAACAGTCATCTTCAACGGGCAGGAAGTTACAATAGGATTTCCTGTGACTGTTCCTGTTTTTGGAGATTATAAGTACTTTGATCAGCTAAGAGACAATGCAGGAGTTGGATTAGCACTTCAAATCAGCGTACCAATTTACAATAGGTATGCTGTCCGGTCTCAAATTCAAAGAACAAAACTTAATATTGAATCTGCAAAATTATCAAGGGAAAAGATAGTTCAGAATGTAAAATCGAATATTCAGGTTTCATTTGCCGATGCAAAATCATCGAGATTGCAATATTTTGCTGCTTCAAAAGCTTATGAAGCTCAAAAAGCTGCATTTGAGAATGCTAAAAAACAATTTGATATTGGTGCCTTGGGAACTTATGATTATTTAAATGCAAAGTCAATGTTTGAACAATCAGTAAATACTTTGTTGATATCAAAATATACATATTTGTTTAAGACAAAAATATTGGAATTCTATCTTGGAGAAAATTTATCATTTAAAAATTAGAAATAACATATAATAAATTAATATAATATGAAAAATAAAAAAAATAATAGGAGATTATATATTATTCTCGCAGTTGTGTTAGCCGTTTTGTTAACAGTTGCTATAATAAAGGGTAAAAGTTCTAAGAAAGGTATTAAGGTTAGTACCGATAAAGTGGAATTGAGAGATATAAAAGAAGTTGTGTCGGGAAGTGGAAAAATATATCCGGAAACAGAAGTGAAGATCAGTTCGGATGTTTCGGGAGAAGTAGTAAAGCTAAATGTCAAGGAAGGAGACAGTGTAAAAATTAATCAGGTACTTGCCATAGTGAATCCCGATACATATCAATCTGTAGTTGAACGTTCAAGAGCCGGTCTTAATAATGCCAAAGCTCAATTGGCTAATGCTAAAAGTATGATCCAGGCAAATTTGGCACAAAAAGAGCAGATATTATCAAAACTGGAAATTGCGAAAAAGAATTATGAAAGAAATAAAACACTTCATGATCAAAAGGTTATATCTGATGTTGATTTGGAAAATGCTCTTTCAGCATATAATGAACTTAAAGCAAGTTTGAAATCTGCAGAGGCAAATATTTTGTCTGCCAGGGAAAGTGCCAAGGCAGCCGGATTTAATGTAAAAAGTGCTGAAGCCGGTTTAAGAGAGGCATTATCAAATCTGAAAAGAACAACGATTATTTCACCTATTGATGGTATAGTCACAATGCTGGCAATAGAAGAAGGAGAAAGGGTAGTGGGAACTATTCAAATGGCAGGAACGGAGATGATGCGAATATCTAATTTAGACAATATGGAGGTAAGAGTTGAAATATCTGAAAATGATATTTTAAAAGTAAATTTGGGCGATACGGCAAAAATAGAAGTTGATGCTTATGTAGAAAAGAAATTTACAGGTAAGGTGGTTGAAGTTGCCAATTCTGCTTCTGATATCTCAAGTGCTTCATTGAATTCAGACAGGGTAACGAATTTTATTGTTAAGATCAGAATTGACAGGAATTCTTATGAAGACCTGATGTCTGAGGGAATGAATAAATTTCCCTTTAGACCGGGAATGTCCGCTACTGTGGATATTTATACCAATCAGGTACATGATGCAGTTAGTGTACCTATCCAGGCAGTGACAACCAGACCTAAAAATGAAAATAAGAGCAAAACCATGGATACTGAAGAAAAAGAAGATATCAGTGATGACGACTTGCAGGAAGTGGTATTTGTTGTAAAAGCAGATACGGTCGATAAAGTTGTTGTAAAAACAGGAATTCAGGATGATGAATATATCCAGATAATAAAAGGGCTTGATGTCGGAGAAGAAATTGTTAAAGGACCGTACAAGATAGTTTCTAAAAAACTCAAAGAAGGGGATAAAATTATAAGAAAAGAGGAAAAGGATAAGAAAAAGAAATAAATTTACCTAAACTATTTTAATATCATATTTTTCCAATAATCCTGAAATGTTTTCCTTTGAAAACTTAGCTTTTTTTATACGATTGCTTTCAGGATCGATCGAAAAATTATATGAAGTGGCAAAATCGACATTTTCCAATATAGAATTATCAAAAATAGAACCTGCCAGATCACAGGTATCAAATACTGAGTTAGCCAGATCGCATTCCGTAAAATCCGTTTCGTGGATTTGAGAATTTTCAAACGTTGTTTTTTTTAAAGAAGTTTGGAAAAATGAACAATGATTTATCATACAATTATTAAATGCTACTTTAAACCCGAATTTATTGCAATTTTCAAAGTTTATTCCCAGCATTTTACAATCTTTAAATATGATATCTCTTAATGTTGTATTTATCATTTTCACCATACTCAAATTACAATTTTTAAATTCACATTCTGCGAAAATAATATTTGAAAGATCAGAATCAGAGAGATCACAATTTATAAAAGAACAATTTTCGTATTCTCCTATTTCAAAAGGTTCTTCTTTAAAATCCAGATTTTTATATTCCTTATCTGTTATATACATGCTTTATGGCGTTTTCATTCAACAAAATTAATAAAAAATTTCAATTGCATCTTTTTCTTTTTGTTTTTTCAAACTCCAGCTTCAGAATCCCTGTCAAGCCTCCGTTATACTTCGGCTTGCATGGCGGGCTTCTGAGTCTTAACTTACAGGTTAGGACTCTCAAGCGCGTTAGCGATTGTGAAGCCGGTTGAAAATAGAATAAAAATAAAATGTATTTTAATAATTTAGGGCTATTTTTGGCAATCTACATTTTTATATATACTTTTACGTCCTTATTGAAAATAATAAAAATCAATATTATGAATTTTGATATCTATTCCAATGAAAATATGAAAATGATAGAGCAAAGTGCCCGTGATTTTGCTCAGCAATATATCAAACCTTATGTGATGGAATGGGATGAAGCCCAAATATTTCCTGTGGATACAATGAGAAAACTCGGAGAATACGGTTTTATGGGTGTATTGGTACCTGAAGAATATGGCGGCTCAGGATTAGGTTATCAGGAATATATCACAATAATCACCGAAATAGGCAAAGTTTGCGGTTCCATCGGATTGGGTGTTGCTGCGCATAATTCACTTTGTACAAATCATATTTTACAATTCGGCAATGAAGAACAAAAACAAAAATATCTGCCTCTTTTGGCTTCCGGAGAATGGATTGGAGCCTGGGGATTGACAGAACCAAATACAGGAAGTGATTCACTTCAGATGAGATGCGTAGCTGAAAAAGACGGTGATTATTATGTTCTTAACGGTATAAAAACATTTATCACTCATGCTATTTCAGGTAGTGTTGCAGTGGTTTTGGCCAGAACAGGCGAACTTGGAGATAGTCATGGTATTAGCGCATTTGTAGTAGAAAAAGGAACTGAAGGATTCTCAGCAGGAAATAAAGAAAATAAACTTGGAATGAGGGCAAGCGAAACAGCCCAATTGATCTTTGACAATTGTCGTGTTCATAAGAGTCAGATGTTGGGCAATGAGGGAGATGGATTTATTCAGGCGATGAAGATACTTGACGGAGGGCGAATCAGTATAGCCTCACTTGGATTAGGAATAGCCAAAGGTGCGTATGAAGCCTCTGTTCAATATACTCAGGAGAGGGAACAGTTTGGAAGGACTATCAACAAATTTCAGGCAATAGCTTTCAAACTGGCAGATATGGCTACCAAAATAGAAGGAGCGGAACTCCTGACCAGGCAGGCAGGAGCTCTCAAAGATGCCGGTGAATATCATACTAAAATTGCCGCAATGGCAAAATACATAGCTTCGGAAGTTTCGGTAGAAGTAGCTACAGATGCCGTACAAATATTCGGCGGATACGGATACACCAAGGATTATCCTGTGGAAAAATATTATCGCGATTCAAAATTATTGACAATAGGAGAGGGGACTACAGAGATACAGAAACTTGTGATATCAAGAGAGATTTTTAAAGGGAGATAGGTTTTTTTAATTGGAGTCTGTACGACGACATACATTTTTTGTTTCTGCAATTTAATAGTAGTCTGTTTTTGTGCAGACATAACATAAGTTTCCAAAACTATTAACCTCTGCTATGGTTTTTTTATAATCGCAGGAATATTTTTCAATAAAAATGATTCTACCTGAGTTCATATACTCCATTTAAATAAATAAAAAATAAAAATAGAATATGCCAATGAAACTGAATAATAAGAAAAATCGTTATATTTTTGTATAATAAAAAGAACTTATGGAACTGATAAATAATCATCTGGAAGAATTATTTAATATATGTTCGATTCACAAAGTCGATGAGCTTTATGCTTTTGGTTCTATTTTGACTGACAGATTTAATTTAGAAAGCGATATTGATTTCATTGTTTCAATATTTGAAAATGATCCAATTAAATATGCTGAAAATTATTTTGAATTGAAGTTTGAATTAGAAAAATTATTTAATAGGAAAATAGATTTGTTAGAACAAAAAGCAATTAGAAATAAAACGTTCAAAGAATTAATTAACCAAAAAAAGACACTTATTTATGCAAGACGAAATCAAGGTGTGGCTTGAAGATATTGAAAAAGCTATAGCAGAAATTAATGATTTCATACCTCAGACGGGTAGTTATCTTGATTTTGTAAAAGATATTAAAACTAAAAGGGCTGTTGAACGAAATATTGAAATAATCGGTGAGGCGATGAGTAGAATTTTAAAAGTAAAGCCTGATATTTTAATTAGTAATTCCAGAAGAATAGTGGACACACGAAATCGAATAATTCATGGATATGATTCAGTTTCTGATGATGTATTATGGCTGGTCGCGATAAAATATTTGCCTGTTCTTAAGGGTGAAATTAAAGAAATAAAAAGTAAATTATAAATACACCTTATCATAGTTGATTATCATCGTTTTGTGTTTTTTTTGCAGACACAAATTAGAAAAAAGAACAAGTGTATATGTATAGATATTTCTTGCGCAGATCATATAAAGAGTCATCCTAAAACCTCTCTTTTGATTTGAATATCCCTTCAAATCAGGAAATTTTCCATTTTGTTTTAAGAAAAACA
>JALVEG010000224.1 GCA_027031145.1 Saprospiraceae bacterium
AAATAAATTAATATTTATTCCCGAATCATGACATACAGAAAAAACATCCCCCTTGCCTGCATTTGGAGCTTTGACTATGGAAACCAAAGCATAAGCAGTATCTCCTAAGCAAGAACCATTTTCAGAAAGAATATACATAAACGAATAATTATTTGTATCGGATAATACAACTTCATAAGGATTATTTATCGTATCATAATCCATATCCAGCCAATAACCTCCAATACTGTAATCTCCTAATGAATCAAACAGATTTATTATGCTGTTTTGACATATTGTAAAATTATAATCATTTCCCGCATTTGGAGAAGACGTAATATCAATAAAAACAAATGCAGTATCATATCCACAAGTTCCTGAAACAATATATAAAAAGCTGTCAATTCCTACTTCATTATTTGAAAAAACAACCTTTTGGGGATTTTTTATATCAACAACTACACCACCTGTCTGAATCCAAATACCTGTAGAATCTTCAAGCTGATTAATATAATCAAATAAGTCAATAGTATCTGCCGTTCCAATACATAAACTACCTCCACCATCATAGCCGGCAAAGGGGAGAGAATCGATGATGACTGTTATAGTTGCACTATCTTCTGGACATATATCATTGGAAACAAAATAGGTATAATGATATGTATCCACCTCTATTGCATCAAAATCCACAACATCAGGAAAAGACAAATCCACACCGGATTGATCATCATCTGTCCAATAACCTCCACCATCATGATAACCCAATGCATTTTCAAGATCAGCTACTGTATTTGTCCCCGAACTACAAACATGAATAGTATAATCTTCTCCCGGATTGGGAAAATCAATAATTTCAATAGTTACGACAGCTTCTTTATAGTCACATGGAAAATTTTCAATATCATAGTAAAAATAATAAACTCCCGGAGATTCATTTGACATATCAACATGATTTGGATCTGAAATATTAATACCATCATAATTGTGCCATATTCCATTATTATCAAAATCACTACCTAAATATGTTTCCAAATCTATATAGTATTCAGGAGATCCACAAAATTTATCTTCACCATCTTCACCGGGATTTCCGGGAGTCACTACATCTACTATCAATACAGCATTTACTTCATCGCATTTTGCATCAATATCCTGAGTTGTATATGTAAAATGATATGTTCCAAAATCAACATCTGCAAAGTCCACACAATCAGGATAAGTAATATCTGCTCCCGAAGCATCATCATCTGTCCAATAACCTCCTGTTTCCGGTGTTCCATTTAAATTCGCATAAAAATCAACACAAAATTCTGTGTTGCATATTTCAATTTGATTATCTTCACCGGGATCCGGAATATCTATTACAATCAGTTCTATTTCAAGAGTATCAGAATTACATTTATCTCCGAAAATATCAGACAGAAAAACATAAACATATGTGGTTCCCGTATTATAATTAGATGGAGAATTTATTGGAGTACTACAAGAAATATCCTCAAACCAATTAATATCAACATTATTATTTCCTCCAGTCAAAGTATTTTCCAATACAGTTAAATCAAATGTTGCAATATCATCAAAATCATAATCACATTCTTCCAGGGGATCAACACTATAAATGTCAATTTTATCTTTGTAAGTCAAATCAATTGTCACAATCGAATCACATCCGGCTGAATTTGTCATTGTTTCTGTACCTGTAGGATTGCTTTCGTCATAAGTCGTACCATTTACCACAACAAAATATCCATCTCCATGACAACCGTCATAGGTCTCATCACCGTAGGTTGGAGGTGAAAATATCAAATTGATACTTACAATAGAATCACATCCTATTGAATTAACCAAAGTTTCTGTTCCGGTAGGATTACTTTCATCATAAGTCGTTCCGTTTACTACAACCGAATATCCGTCTCCTTCACAGCCCTCATAGGTTTCTTCTCCATAGGTTGGAGGTAAAAAAGTTAAATTAATTGTTACAATAGAATCACATCCTACGTAATTATCCATTATTTCTGTTCCGGTAGGATTACTTTCATCATAAGTCGTCCCGTTCACCACAACTGAATATCCATCTCCTTCACAACCCAAATACAATTCCTCTCCTGTTGAATTAGGTAAATAAACAAGATCAATTGTTACCGTAGAGTCACATCCGACTGCATTTGTTAAAATCTCAACTCCGTTAGGATTACTTTCATCATAAATATTTCCATTTACTTCTACAAAATATCCATCTCCTTCACAACCTAAATAATTTTCCTCTCCAAATGATTCCGCACAATAATCAAATCTTTCTATACATACATTATCAATAGTTCCGGTTAATTCTCTTAAATACCATCCACCGGAATGATTACCATGTTGAATATAATTTAAATCATCAAGATCCGGAATATCTAATGAAACAGGTCCGTCTCCTAAAGGGTTTTGCTTATCTTCATCAGAATAAATATTTAAAGTCAATGTGGAACAGGATTTTTTTAATTCTACATATATAAGGTCACCCAATTCGCTATATGTTAAATGGTCAGATAAATATTGGGTTGTACCATCTCTGACCCGAATTCTAAAAAACAAATCTCCATCAGGTGGATTTAGTGCTGTGTAACTAATACCGATGACATCCTGTGTCCCCGGGGGATAACCTGTACAATCTAAATCAGGGCAGTCATGGTTCGGATCCTGATCTGTCTCTGTTAATGTAAAAATATTATGCCCTGTAAACGGTTGCCCATTATTGTGAGATCCCACGCTTTCCGGTAAAAATTCCATAGTCATTTCCCAACAATCTTCTGAAGTATATGGAGAATCTAATTCTTTGTAAACTCTTCTCTGCACAGCATCAGGCGCACCATTAATATATTGAAGCTCCCCTCCGCTAACTTCAACTAATGTTCCTACCTGCGTCCAGTCTCCTGGTGAAGAAAAGTCATCAAAGTAATCACATTGGCCAAAACTAAATAAAAAATAACCATTCGCCAGAAACAGTATTAACAATATTTTTAAGATTGATTTTTTCATTATTTTTACTAAAATTTAATATCGAAAATATATTATTTTATTGCAATAACAACAATATTAAAACAAATATACAACATACAATTTTAATAAACATAGATATTTTATAATTTAACATAAAATAAATTAAATTAAAAAGATAATCTTATCTTCTAAATACAAAAATTATATCATTTTAACCAATATCATTCTCTGTTTTTAAATTTATTTTTATACCTTTGCCAACTAAATTTCACTAAATGATTAATATTGAACTTCTTTCTCAGGTATGTAAATTACCTGGAGCACCCGGATTTGAACAACAAATACGCTCTTTTATCATCGACCATATTTCTCCGTTTGTCGATGATGTTTATACCGATACTATGGGCAATGTCATTGCATTTAAAAAAGGTAAGGAAAACAAAAAAGTAATGGTTGCGGCTCACATGGATGAAATCAGCTTTATAACTACATATATTGATGATGACGGATTTATCAGATTTCAACCGCTTGGTGGTTTTGATCCCAAAACTTTGACTGCTCAAAGGGTGATTATCCATGGCAAAGAAGATGTTATAGGAGTTATGGCATCCAAGCCTATTCATATAATGAAACCGGAGGAAAAAACCAAAGCTCCCGATATTAAAGAT
>JALVEG010000225.1 GCA_027031145.1 Saprospiraceae bacterium
AAATTCCCAAAATCTTTGTCCGCAATATTTGAAATAATCTCCTTTGTCAGGTTTGTTGTCAATTCCATAACAACACCCGTTTACTGCAATAATATGCAAATTGGAATTGCTGGTTCTAAGGGTTTTGATCGCTGTTTTAAAATTAGATATCATTTTTTTAATTTGACTACTATTGCCCCAATTTGGTCCGGATTTAATATTTACAATATATCTTGTATCATTTTTGTTGAATTCTAAATCTATATTAGGAATACCGGATTTCCATCCTGAATAAACTTTATTATTTATAAAAATAGCTAATCCTTCTAACCAGTCTCCAAAAATTCCCTCTTCACTTGATGAAATATGGGCATCAACTATTCCTTTTACTATTTCATTTGCGGTGAGAACATTTTTTGCTTTAAATAAATATGGATTTTTTCTTTTTAAAACTTTTGATAATCTTAACTTATCTAAACTCAATAGTCGTTTACTATGAAATGTTCCAATATTATTTTCAACATATTCAAGAACATCATTTATTATTAGTTTTTCCATATTTTTCTTTTGGTTCGAATAATGATAAAACAACCGGTCTAATTTGTTCTTTAACCATTTGATAATATTCGGGAATGATTTCAATACCAATAGAATGCCTGCTCATTCTTTGAGCAACTATGTTTGTCGTACCGGAACCCATAAATGGATCCAAAACCGTATCTTCCGGTTTTGTGAATAGCTTGATAAACCATTCAGGTAAAGATTCGGGGAATGCTGCGCTATGTTTTTTGTTATTACATTCTGTAGCAAGATGTAAGACATTTGTAGGATATGCTTTTTCCCTGCCAATCCAATTTGATATGTTTTTTCCAAATCCACTTCCAACTTTTGATTCATCTCTTATTTTATCTCTCTGGCTCAATTTTTTTAACCTTGTTTTTGCCCAGTCCCCAACCGGCACCATTACTTCCTCCTGATACATATTGAATTTTCTGTTTTTATTAAATTGCAATAGTCTTTCCCAAGAATCACGAAATCTGTTTGGCCATTTACCGGGGTAACTGTTTTTCTTATGCCAAATAAACTCTTCTGTCCAAAGCCAGCCTTGTTTTTTCATTTCCAAAATTAGTTCAATGACATAAGTGCTTCGTTCTCCTTTGACTACTTTTTCTTTAATATTCAAAATAAAAGTTCCTGTAGGTTTTAATACTCTTAATAATTCTTCTGAAATTGGAAGAAACCATTCAACATACTTATCCGGATGTATTCCACCATAAGTTTTTTTTCTTTGATCTGCATACGGAGGTGATGTGATTATCAAATCAACCGAATCTGAAGGAATAGTTTTTAGTACTTCATAACTGTCTCCTAAAATTATATCTGTCTTTATCTCCATAAAATCAAAAAAATTGTTCAAACCCTATAAATAAACCTCATTTTCAAAGATATATTATTTTCTTTAAAATGAAAATAATTTTGATAGTTATTTTTCAATCCTTTTTTGCAACTCATTGCCTATCTCATTAAAAAAATAGATTATCCAGAAAATGGCTAACCCGGGAAATATTGCGAGCCACCATGCTGAATAATTTTGTCTTGCCTGACTTAACAAACTGCCCCAGCTGACATGATCGGCAGGGATGCCTATTCCCAAAAAAGATAATGTTGATTCCAGCAGGATGGTTCCGGCAAACCCGAAAGATAAAGCAACTATCACAGGTGTCCAGATATGCGGTAGTACATGTCTCCATATAATAATGCTGTCTTTTAATCCCAAAGTCCTGGATGCTTCAATAAATTTTTCCTCTTTGATCTTCAATATTTCAGCTCTGATATATCTTGTTATCAGTGGCCATTTTAGTATTGCAATAACTATGATGATATTGTAAATCGACGGCTTTGAAAACAAACTTATCAGTATTAATACCAGAAATATTCCCGGCATAGACTGAAATATTTTTGTAAATAAACTGATGATACTGTCCAAAGGAATTGGAATTGATCTTTTCAAAGCAGGAATAAGTTTTAATAAAAAATAAATTACGGTTAAAACAATTATTGTTGTGGCAAAAACAAGTACCAGATCAAATTTTGATAGTGAGTTTAAAAGAGAATAATTGATTATAAAATAAATAATAATTAAAGTCGCAAAAGTAAAAACAAATATTTCAGCCCAATTTCTTCTCAATCCCCTGTCTCCGTAATATGAAGGATAAATACCCATAATTAATGCTATGATCAATGAAAGAGCCATTGTCAAAAAGCCTATTTTCAATGCAATAGTAGTGCCGTGGATCATCCCGGCAAGAACATCCCTGCCTATTTGATCGGTTCCGAGAAAATGCCTCTGTTGTCCTTCTTCAAGGTCTTGTTTGCCAAATGGTGAAGCAAAACCCGCATTTTTAGTGTCAATGGTTCTGTAAGAATAATTTATCAAAGGCTCGATTATTATCTTACAATCTTTTTCATTAAGGTAATTACTTTTTTCCAGAACGGGCATTCTGTATCCTGAATCGTCTTTGCACAATATGGGCTTATCATTTGCAATAAATCCCGAAAGCAAACCGGTAAAAACAAATACGATCAATGATATTTTCCAAAAATAACTATTCATTGCCAGGGTTTGATTTTAGGATTTAAATAAGAATAAACAACATCACCTGCCATATAACTGATATATGTAAATACTCCAAGTAAGAGCACTATCGCAAATACGACATTCCAGTCATAACCCAATAACGAATCATACAATAATCTTCCCATTCCCGGAATATTGAATATGACTTCCATCACTACAGATCCGGCAAAAGATGCAGGAAAGCTCACTATTATCATAGTGGTCAGCGGTAGCATTGAATTAGGAAAAATATGTTTTAATACTACATCACGTTTACTTAATCCCCTTGATAGCAATGCTGTGTAATATTTTTTATTCATCTCTTTTTCCATATTTTTGTTGAGCAATGAACTCAAATATGCTCCCGAATGAACGGCGATTACAAGAGAGGGCAATATCAAATGCGGAGCAGCTATCGATATCTGCTTTATGATACTCATGTCCCCATATACTTCTCCTATTCCGATAGAAGGGAAAATATTCAAAAACGGTGTAATTTCCGAAGAAGTAAAAAATATCACTGCTAAAGTTCCCAGCCAGAATAATGGGATAGCATATAAAATCATTAATTTTAATTCTATTAACCTTGTGAATCTCCTTTTGCGGTAATATGCAGAAAATATACCTAATGGAATCGCCAGACCATAAGTAAGGATATATGCGATAATTATATAAAGGAATGTCCATTTCAGAGCAGATCCTATTTTTTTTATCACATCCCTGCCGTCAATAAAGGAAATTCCGAAATCAAACTTTAAGATGTTTCCAAACCATTTGTGAAAGCGGTTTTCACTTCCATAAAAAGAAATAACGGGAAGCAAATCAATTGCTTTTGCTCTTGATTTTAATAGAGATTTTAATGAATCTTTTTGTTCAGGATTGACAATTTCATACAATGTATCAGGATAAACTTTCGGATGAATACTGAAATAAAATAATGGCAGATCGAGATTTAGATTATGAGCGGTTTTTTTATAATCTTCTTGTGATATTGTTTGATCACCGGAAATAGAGGCACCTTT
>JALVEG010000226.1 GCA_027031145.1 Saprospiraceae bacterium
TGACGGCTAAAATTTCGACTATTTCGAATATCTTTTATTATTTCTTCAGAATCACGATTATCAATCCAAGCTCCAAAAGATTCTTCAAATCTGTCATTTTTCTTAATAATATCTTTACCGATTGATTGAGATAATTTCTCAATTAATCTCAACTTTAATTTAGGACTAAGATTTCTCAATAATCTCCAATATCCATTTAATATTTGAGTTTCTGCGTTCATGTATTTTTTCTAATTAATGTTTGTACGAAAAACAGATAATATTGACAAAGATACAAAAATAGTTTTAAAGTATTTCCGATTTTTTATCATTAATGGGACTTTTAATGATTTTTTGTACTCTTTTTTCTGCAATTTGCACAAATACCCTTAACAACAAAATTGGCACTTTCAAATTCAAATCCTTCCGGCAGTTCAGGAATAGGGATAGGCATCTCATGAAAACAATATGTTTTATTGCATTTAGTACAAAGAAAATGTACATGCAGATCTTTTGGTTCACAAGTACAGAAGTCATCACATAAAGCATATCGAAGTGAACCGGTCCCATCTTCGACCGAATGGATCAATTCATTTTCCTGAAATGTTTTTAGGGTTCTGTATAAAGTTGATTTATCAGCTCTTTCAAATTTTTGTTCCAGTTCAGGCAAACTAATAGCAGTTTTATGTTCCATCAGAACTTCCAAAACCAATTGCCTCATCGCAGTGGGTTTTATTTTTTTTGATTTGAGTTTTTCATCAATATCCTTATTCATTAATGTGTTATTTTTTTAATAAAACAGCATTCAACGGTATAAATGCTCCTACTTTCATTCCCGGATCAAATGAATCCGCCGGTGTAAATATAAAACAAAATACATTACCCACGTTACTCAATTTAATATTTGGACCCGATTGAATAAAAAGTTTTTTATTATCCATTAGATATTCTTCGGCTATTACCCATGAAACCGGTATTTTTTTATCAAAACCTCTGAACCAATATTCATTGAAATTGTAAATAGCGTTTACAAAAGGAGTATAGCCAACAGAAATATAGGTTTTTTTGTTAAAAAGGGCGCCTATTTCAAAATGCAATCTGGTAATTTCTTTTTTTTCATCACTATTAAAATTATACACAATAAGCGGATTTACCCTCACTCCGGCAATAACTTTAAGATGAGATCCATTTTGGGCATTGATATTGATATTTATTAGAAGAAAAAGGACGATAAAAGCAATTATTTTTTTCATTTGTTTAAGTTTTTTATTAATAATTATGCAAATTTACTAAATTATGAATGCAATTGTGTTGCAAAGATTGAATGGAGGCATTTTAAACCGGCTCTATCTGCCGCTTAAGACTCAGAAGCTCAATAGAGATTCTGAAGCTGAAGTTTGAAAAAGTGAAGTTAAAATTATAAATGATGAATTTTAAACCGGCTTCACAATCGCTGTCGCGCTTGAGAGTCCTACCTGCCGGTTAAGACTCAGAAGCTCGTCCTGCAAGCCGAAGTATTACGCAGGCTTGTTAGGGATTCTGAAGCTGTAGTTTGAAAAAGTGAAATAAAAATAAGAGATGATGAATTTTAAACCGGCTTCACAGTCGCTGTCGCGCTTGAGAGTCCTACCTGCTGCTTAAGACTCAGAAGCTCGTCCTGCAAGCCGAAGTATTACGCAGGCTTGTTAGGGATTCTGAAGCTGATTAATTGATCCCTACTCCAATAACTTTCTCATAGTACTATGATACTCATCAAATTCAGTAAGATTATCATGAGTGCCTGTGGGGCAGGTAATATATAAAAGTTTGTTCTTATCTATTTTTTCTTTTAATTTTTTACTGGAAGATATCGGAATTAATCTGTCTTTTTTCCCATGAAAAATCACAACTTTAGATCTTACATTTGGGATATATTTATCCGTTCTGAATTTATATTTCAACAGAAAATCCGTAGTCAACAGAGGATAATGATAGTTTATAACATCACGGATATGATAAAATGGAGCTTCCAGAATAAGAAGGCGTGGATTTCTTAATGATGCGGTTTTAGTGGCAAAGGTAGTACCTAATGAACGACCATAGATAACAATATTTTTTTCACCGTACTTTTCTTTTATAAAATCATAACTCTGAACAGCATCTTTATACATCATTTCTTCATTGAACTTACCCGTACTTTTTCCATAAGATCTGTAATCAATTACAAATACGTTGTAATTGTATTTTTCATACATGCTGACTATATTTCCCCATCTTTTTAGACAACCTCTGTTGCCGTGAAAAAACAAAATTACACCTTTAGGATCTTTAACTTTAAACAGCAAGGAATTTATTGTCTGACCATCATCTGTTTTCAGATCTATTTCTTCAAAATCCTGTTTGAAAGAAAAGATATAATTCTTACCTAATTTTACATTTTTAAATATGAATTTTTCCTGGAACAAGTATAAAGCAAAAACGGAAATAAGATAAATGGCTATGAATACAAGGGCTAATTTTAATAATATTTCCATTAAATTGGTTTTTTCTTTTTATTTCTTTCAAACCCAATACTTGTTTTTTCTTTATCAATACGTTCACTTCGTCTTGAGTTCAATATTTCTTTCAAAGCTATATGATAAGATTCAAAATTGTGAATATTCCTGTGTCCACCATTGATAATAGGGTACAATCTGGTATTATTTGGTTGAATCTGCGCAAGTTTCAGGCTGTTTTTAAAAGGAACATACCTGTCACTTGTTCCATGAATGATCTTTATGGGTGATTTTACATATTTTAGCCATTTATACGTTGGCATAGCATACTTGACAACAAATGAAAGCGAACCTATGGGTAGATATCTCTTCATATTTTGTAAAATACTGTAATACGGACATACCAGTATCAGCATTCTCGGATTATTCAACGAAGCCAATTTTGTAGCAAATCCTGTTCCAAGTGATCTTCCGTAAACAATAATATATTTTTCAGGTACTCTGGATTTGATCTCATCATAAACCCTTTGAACATCCTTATGCATTTCCTTTTGAGAACGTTTTCCAACGCTTTTTCCAAACCCGCGATAGTCTATCATGATCACATCCCAGCCATGATAAGTAAAATCAACTGCGAATTTTCCCCAACCTTTAATGCTTTTTGTATTGCCTTTCAGATAAAGTACAACTCCTTTGGGATTTTCAACTTTAAAATGCAAACCGTTTAATGTGACATTTTCATTTATTTTGAGAAAATATTCATCAACATCCTGATTTTCATATCTGAATTTAAAATCTTTAGGCAATTTTTCCGGATGAAAAATTAATTTGTCCTGAAAAAAATAGACCAAAGTCAAAATAACAAGAATCAGGACAATTACAATTATTGCAATGGTCGTAAAATTAAGATCCATAATAAAATTTTAAAAATAAATTCAAGTCATAGTACTCTGCTGAGCACTTGATTCACAAATATAAAGGAAATAAATGAAAAATTATAGTAACTACTCAGGTAGGATGCTTTTGAAATGAAAAAATTTGATTTTTTTGCCAGATGAAGCTTATTTTTTTAAGGCATAACTTGTCCCGCAAAAAGGCGGGAGTGGAGCTACGTCAAAAAAAATAGCTGA
>JALVEG010000227.1 GCA_027031145.1 Saprospiraceae bacterium
AGACTGTATTCATTTTTTAACGCTCTAAAAGAAGCTAAAATACTAAATGAATTAAACTCACTCGACTTCGTCAGAGCTCAAACAGTAATTCATTTTCAACGTATTTTAACTCCTTTTACCACTAAAATGAATAAGGTCTTTTAACAACTACCCAAACTAAGAATTTATGCTAACACTCAACTTTTCGGCTTGATTCTATTTTACCAGCCTCCTCCGGCACCGCCTCCGCTAAAGCCTCCTCCACTAAAACCGCCGAAGCCTCCTCCGCCGAAACTACTGCCGCCGGAACTACCGCCAAAACCTCCTCCGCCAATAATCCATCCGCCTCCTGAATTGTATCTGCCATGTCCTGAATATCCTCCACCGTCATTACAATCTCCTCTTTTTTTGCATCTTATTATACTTACAATTACAGAAATAAAAACAATAAGGATTATCAAAAAAATTATTATTCCAAAAATATCGGATCCACTATTATTCATATATTCATCAGCAGTAAACTCTCCGGATGTTAATGATATAAGAATATTCGTTGCTTTATCAATTCCAGCATAATACTTTTGTTTTCTGAAATATGGTTTTATCACATTTTCTATAATCCTTTTTGCAACTGCATCCGGAACAGCTCCTTCAAGACCACTGCCAACCTGAATAAAAATCTTTCTGTCATTGAAAGCAATATACATTAATATACCATTATCCTTTCCTTTGCTTCCAACACCCCATTTTGTAGCAAGTTTATATGAATATTCAAAAATATCCTCACCTTCAGTACTATCATCAATAACGACAACAATCGCCGAAGAACTGGTATCATTAAATGTTTTCAATTTTTGCTCAAGTGCATTTTTTTGACTTGCATTCAATAATCCTATGTAATCAGCTACCGCTGACTTAGGTTTCGGTGGAATATCTTTAGCAGTTATAGTATATGCTACAACAATAATTAAAGAAAAAATCACTAATAATCTTTTATGAATAAGATATCTCATCTGACAATTCGTTTATATCATCTTCCTCATAAGGAAAATATTTTTTTAATTTTTCACCTGTTAGTTCTATTCCTTTGCATATCCCCTGAGCCCAGGATCTATCTTCAAAATGTCTTTCAAGGACAGATTTAACTTCTTCCCAAAAATCATCAGGAACAACATTGTTAATACCTTCATCCCCAATAATGGCAAATTGCTTTTTACGGGGCACAATAAAAAACAGAACCCCGTTCCTGTCTTTTGTTTCATCCATTTTCAATTCAAAAAAGGTATCTACAGCAGCATTAATCACAGGTTTTTTAATTTTTTTTTGAAAATGAACCCGGATTTCTCCGGATGTCTGCTTTTCAGCATTTTTAATGCAATTCAAAATCATATCACCTTCTGATTTCTTTAAGAATTTACGAGGAAAAAATTTCATAATTCCTTTTTTTAATTTATTAATTTAGATTCCCTTTTTTTACTTTTCATAAAACAGGATTCAAAAATGCTTATTTAATCATTTATAATTATTATCAGAATTTGACTTCAGGAGCTTTTTCCGCACCTTTATCCGCTTCAAAATATGGTTTAGCTTTAAATCCAAAAATTCCCGCATAAAGATTTCCCGGAAATTTCTTTACTGCTTTATTGTAGTTTTTCACTTCCTCATTGAATTTGTCTCTGGCAACTTTTATCCGGTTTTCAGTTCCTTCGAGCTGGGATTGCAATTCAAGGAAATTTTGATTTGCTTTAAGATCGGGATATCTTTCAACAGTGACCAATAATCTGCTCAAAGCTGATGATAATCCTGATTGCGCTTCTTGAAATTTTTTAAACGTCTCCGGTGTCAATTTACCGGCATCCACATTTACACTCGTAGCTTTCGCTCTGGCATTTACGACTTCTGTCAGAGTAGATTTTTCAAAATCTGCATATCCTTTCACAGTATTCACAAGATTCGGGATAAGATCTGCTCTTCTTTGATACGCACTTTGAACTTTCGACCATGCAGTCTGAACATTTTGATCTTTATCAACAAAAGAATTGTAGGAATTGCAGCCTCCAAAAAATAAAATCAATGCCAAAACAATCAAAATAATAGCTGTTGAATTTTTCATATTTTTAAAATTTTAATTATTAAATAGATTTATATCACTAACAAAACAAATCATTATAAAGTGCTAAAATAAGACAAAATAAGATAAAAAACCAGTTATTTATGACAAGATTTCTATTCATATCGACAAAAAACATAATGATTGATCAAAAAACACTATATATTTAAACAATCTAATTTTAAATTAATTGATTTTTTATTATTTCAGGTAGATTCAGACAGTTAATAAAAACATTTTATTTATTTTTACAGAATGTATAGTTTTTTACCTTTAATCACCGGATTTTTAGGTGCTTTAGCACATGTTCTATCAGGACCGGATCATTTAGCTGCCGTTACGCCATTTGCTATCGAAGAAAAGAACAAAGCATGGAAAATCGGTTTATTTTGGGGATTGGGACATATTAGCGGTATGTTGATGATTGGGGTATTATTTGCAATTTTCAGAGAATATATACCAATAGAAAAAGTATCCGGCTTTAGTGAGTTTTTCGTAGGAATAATATTAGCAGGGATTGGTATTTGGGCAATAATGAAAGCTACTAATTCAAAAATCTCTACAAGAATATTTCATTTGCATTTCAATGAAAAACCATATATCCATTCTCATAAGGGAAATTTTCATACACATGATGAACAGAAGCCTGCAGTAAAAAAGAAAGTATTGAAAAATAATGCATCGGCATACTATGTAGGAACCATTCACGGATTTGCGGGAATTGCTCATTTTGTACTTTTTTTGCCGGTTTTAGGATTTACTTCTTCTCTCGAAATAGCAAATTATTTAATCGGTTTTGCAATCGGAACTATTATTGCAATGGTTATGTATGCATTTCTTTTAGGAAAGATTTCTTACTTTTTTCATTCATCAAATAAAGTTATTTTCAAAAATTTAAGGATATTTAGTGGCATATTGGCAATAATAGTTGGTATTTATTGGATGATAGCTAATTGAAGAATGTATAAAACATATCAAATCCGATATTGTCTAATTAAAACCCTGCAAATTAACCAAGTTTAAAATATCCCGAATAAATTAAAATTTAATAGCTTTTCTCTCTAATATTTAAGATTTTATTTGTATTTTTGCAGGCTCTGCAACAAAAAATGATAATTTTTGTTACATTCTTTTATTTAAAATAGTAAGTTATGTTTGAAAATGATGGAATCCCAAAAGGGAAAAGACAGTGGAAAACGATAAAAGGCGAGAATTCCTGGACAATGTTCAAGGTACTATCGGAATTTGTAGACGGATTTGAAACCATGAATATGGTTCGCCCAAGTATCACAATATTCGGTTCGGCAAGAACCAAGGTAGGGCACAAATATTATGAATTGGGAAAATTAATCGCAAACAGACTGGTTGAAGAAGGTTTTGGAATAATAACAGGTGGAGGTCCCGGGATAATGGAAGCAGCCAACAAAGGGGCTTTTGAAAAAGGCGGAGCTTCAATCGGTTTAAATATAAATCTTCCATTCGA
>JALVEG010000228.1 GCA_027031145.1 Saprospiraceae bacterium
AAGAAGTCATTAATTACAGAAAAGCTATTTTTACCGGATTTGAATTGATAAAACAACAAGGGTTTTTAAGAGTAAAAGATATTGAGACTATTCAAAAAACAATTATTGAAAATAATGCCGGCATAAGAGCAATGCCGGGAACAGTTTTGAAAAATGACAAAACAGGTGAGATTGTTTATACACCGCCGCAAGAAAAGGATGAAATTTTAGATTTATTAAGTAACTTTTTAGAGCATTTTAATATTAATCAAACAGATTTACATCCATTGATAAACTTGGCAGTTTTACACTACCAGTTTGAGAGTATTCAAACATTTTATGACGGTAACGGTAGAACAGGAAGGATTTTGAATATTTTGTATCTAATCGTTAATGATTTAATTGATATTCCAATCTTGTATTTAAGTTCGTATATCAATGAAAACAAATCAGAATATTACAAATATCTAAATCAAGTAAATAAAACAGACCAATGGGAAGATTATATTTTATATATGCTTAAAGCAATTGAAGAAACTGCTAATTATACAATCGGAAAAATAAATCAAATAAATAATCAATTAGAAAAAACAATTGAAAAGGTTAAAAAAGAAGCCCCGAAAGTTTATAGAAAGGAATTAATAGAACTACTTTTTGAACAACCTTATTCAAAAATTGAGTTTGTAGTAGAAAGATTAAAAGTTGAAAGAAAAGCTGCATCAAGATATTTGAAAAAACTTGAAGATATTGGCGTATTAAAATCAGAGAAAATAGGAAGAGAAATCTTATATTTAAATACAGAATTGATAGAAATATTAAAGCACTAAGCAGAATATTAGATATAATAGCATAGCCACCTAACGTCAGGATACTAAGCTTACTGCAAGACCATTATACTTCATTTTAAAAAGACAAAACAATGAACATTGAGAAAATAAAAAATTACAATCAGAAAATACTTGCAATTTTAGGGACTGTTGTAATATTAATAGCAATTGTTGGATTAATTTCAATTACATATTTTGCAATTACCGAAATCAGTAGAAGTCATAGCTACAACAATCAGGACAATGGAATTTTATCGGAAGAAAAAATTGAAAAATTACGACAAGAGAATAAAAGACAGCAATTGATTTCTTATGAAATTCCGAGACTGGTTGACACTTTAAATTTAGTTTATATAATCCCTGTTTCCCATAAGACTTTGAATAGTGCCGAATTTATTGATGAAGATGTATTGAGACTAACGAATACTCGCGGAAGTCATAAAATCGATAGCAGGTATTCAAAGCAATATTATGGAGATTTCAATAATCTTTTGATCTATGATTACAAAAGTGATAATATCGAAAAACTTTTTGAAGATCGAGTTAATTTTGGAAATATTCGGACAGAGTATTTTAAAGATGATATTATAATATTGTTTAAAGCAGCAACCAAGGACACATACAAGGATGGAGTTATTAATCAACTTGACTATAAAACATTATTCCTATATTCTTTAAAAGATAAAAAGTTAAAGGAAATTAAATTAAAAAATGCCGATGTTTTTCAAATAAATTTTGTAGAAAACAGTAAGGATTTGATTGTGAAATTCGGACTTGACTATAATAAAGACGGAAAATTTGATAAATACACAGAACCATCATTGATAAAAAAATATGACTTCAAAAGTGGAGAATTAAAAGACATTGTAAGTGAAAAGATTAATAAAGAATTACAAATGAAACTCGAAGGAAGGGGAAAATAAAGGTGTATTTCATTTTTTCGCACTGCGGGCTGGGTTCTCCTTTATTTATCCCTTAGGGAGGAGTTAGAGGCAAGTATTGGAAAAAACGAAAAAATGAAATGCACCCAATGAATATGACGATTCAGAAAAATGAATTTTGAATTTCATTGAATGCTCTTAGACCTGATTTGAATGCACCATGCGCAGATGCATAATGTATTTTTTCAGTTGCATCTCCGGCAAAAAACAATTTATTAGCAACCGGTTTTGCCATTTCCGTAAATAGATGATTGTCAAAGCCCGGAGGAATAACAGGGTAGGAGCCAAGCGAATAAGGAGATGTATGCCATTTTGTTCTTTTTAATTCAGTGGGTATTGGAATTTCAATATTAAATATATCTTTTAATTCGTTTTGCATATAATTTATTAGTTGATTTTCGCTGAACGATTCGATTCTTTTTGAATGATATCCGCCCAAAAAGGCTATTAATATCGGTTTTTGATTTATAACTTGCATATTCATAAATTCTATAATCTCAGATCTATTTTCTTTAAGTTTTGAAAAAAATCTACTATCTGAAGGCCAAAAAGCATTGTCAAATTTCATATAAACTTTATTCATTGTGCCCACTTGAATATTTTGTATGGTTTTTTTCTTTGCAATCGGCAATTCGGGCTCAAAAGTGATACCTTCGTTTTTCAGAATATTAACAGGAACAGTGATAAGTACCCTGTCTGCTTTATATACGGAATTGCTATTTAAGTGATTTGCATTTTGATTGCTATGGCAGGCATTACAAGATCTATATTTTTCGTTTTCAGGTAATTCTGTAGTATGAACAAATATTTTATCGCCACTATAATCAATCTTTGTTGCAAAAGTATTTAGTTTTATATTTTCATTTAGAGCTAATATATCAATGATACTACTCATTCCGGTTGGAAGGATGACGTGTTTACCTTTATAATATCCATCATTTTGTAGCACATTTGCTGCAAGTTTTTTACTATCTTCAGAGTAAGGTATTTCAAGTTCCAGTCTTATACCTCCATTAAAAACCCTCTCAAGTTTCGGACTTAATACTTCGTCATCCCAAAATTTTTGAATTAAATTTTCAAGGGAAATGTTTGGATAATTATAAGATTCATTTACTAATTTGTTGAGAAATTTGGTCCATACATTCCATTCATCCGAAGTAATATCTTCTCCATCCAAATCAAAAATATATGAGGGTTCTTCTTTTGTCGGTATTGTATTAATGTTGTGTTTTTTAACAAAATCATATAATGGATTATTTATAGAGCCATGTATCCAAGATGCACCAAGATCAGCTTTCATTCCACCAAAATCTACAGATAAAATTCTTCCTCCTATCCTTTTGTTTGCTTCCAATATCGTAACATCATAACCTTTTTTTGATAGATTATATGCTGCTGTTAATCCTGAAATTCCGGCACCAACAACTATGATGCTTCCATTTTGTTTTTCAATAGGATCCGGTTTTCTGCAATTGTTGAAGAGGGTAAAACCTATTGAAGCTAAAACTGCTTTTTCTATAAATTTTCTACGAGATTGTTTCATGCTTAAATATTGTATTAATCATCCATTTATTAAATGCCATCTACATTAAAATTAGTTGCAGGTTTTAAATTATTAATATTTTTTCAAATTTACAAAAAAATATTAAATATAGATCAAATGCACCTAAATCTACCTATATCAATAATATAAGAAAGTGTTTTTGTGATTTTAAATTATTAATCAACGAAAAAATAATCCAATTATATGGGGGGAAATCAAAAGTTTAACATTGTTACTTGTTCAAAACGTTGATTTTTAATATATTTGCTACT
>JALVEG010000229.1 GCA_027031145.1 Saprospiraceae bacterium
TAATCTTGTCTGTGGCATAATGGGTCATTTTTAAATCCGAGGGCAAAGTTACAAATATTTTAAAAAATATTAGTTTCCAATACGATACGTTCTAGTTGTTTTTTTGGGGTCAGGTGTTCTGAATTTTCCAATATTTCGTTAAAAATACTCGCCATAGCAAGTCTATGCCTGTGTTTTTTAACTCAATCTTGAAAAATTAATTCTATAATATTTATACGACATCTTAAAGCTAATTTGGTATTAGAGACTTCTATGATGCGTTTGCGAGTAGTTTTGTCCATTTCCACATCGGTTTTGCCTGTCAGATAATCCAAAGATACATCAAGGATATCTCCGATTTTGCGGGCTATCTCAATAGAGGGCAACACTTCATTACGTTCATATCTACCCAAAACATTTTTATGAATGCCCAGCTGTTTAGCTAAAGCGGTTTGAGATATATCCGGTTTATGTAGTTCGCAACTACATCAATAAACACAATAAAGAAGGGCCTTATGGAAACGAGTTTTTTTTGATGAAACAAAAAGCTAAGAAAAAACGTTAATTTTATGACACTAAATAAAATAGAAGAATCTATGAAAAATTATCAATTTACTGCCCATATAGAGCAAGATAAAGAAACTGGTTATTATGTTGGTTATATCCCCAGTTTGCCTGGAGCCTATACTCAAGCTGAGAGTTTAGATGAGCTACAAAAGAATTTAGAGGAAGTTACACAATTGTGTATAGAAGAACTTAGACTATCAGAAATAAGTATTTTACAAAATGAGTTTATTGGTACTCAGGAAGTGAAGATAGCAATATGAGTAAATTACCACTTGTTGATGCAAAAGAATTAGAAAAGTTTCTATTGTATATAGGTTTTTATAAAAAGAGGCAGAAAGGTAGTCACGTGTTTTATAAGCACCAAGATGGACGTTACACCACGCTTCCACATCACAGAGGAAGGGTAATTAGCAGACCATTATTAAGGCAAATACTAAATCAAATTCGAATAACCCCTGAAGAATATATTAAGCTATTAAAAGAGATTTAGAATAACGGAAAAACAACTCAATTCCAAAATAATTCCCATTCACAGATACAAAAGAGATTAATATAAATCCCACCCACAAATCAACGCTCAATCAATCCACTAAAAAAAGGAAAACCAAAATCCATAACCTTTATTTTTTCAATTGAAACTTTTTCAGTTGAAAATAAAAAGAGTATTAAATCGTTAGTTTTTTATTAAGATGAGAAGTCATCTTTTAAATTTATTGAAGTGTAGAAGTGGTGTAAGGGGAAAGTGAATTTTGAGTAAAATATCGTACAGAGGTTTATAAGTGTGGATCCGCAGGCGAAGGAATATGCTTATGTGATCACTTTCAATTATGCGGAAAATGAACCAATAGCAAATATTGTTTTGTGGGGAGGTATTGCAGGTAGTAAAAGCATCTGAAGAGTATCAATTTCAAGATGAACAACAAGAATAAAATTATGTGTTTTTTACATCCTATAATCTTCTATATTTTATCAATGTTTTTTTACTTATTGAAGATTGATAATCATTTAAAATATATTTATTTTAAATCAAATAAAAAGTATAATGGATTGTTTAATGCTTTACATGAATTATCGATTTTTGAACTTACAAGAGCATTCTTTCCATATCCGATATTAGATAAGAATTCTTCGTATAATTTTCATAAAAGGGTTTTGATATATGCAATACTTTTCATAATTTCTGTTATCGGAATTTTTATAAGCACAATAATTTATATGAAAATCTGTTAAATTATTTAATCAATATTATGTTTAGATTTGTCTGTATGATAGTTGCTGTTTTTGTATCGGTATTATCCTGTATGGGACAAAGTGATATTTCATTAATAAAAGAAGTAGTCGAAATGAGTGGGTAGTACAAAAGCATATAAAAGAACCGGTTTTGCAATTACAGATTGGTTTAAAACATAAAACACAATGAAAATAAGTATTATTTTCTTTTTTTCTTTTTTATTATTCTTTTCTTGTAAAGATGAGTTAAAGCTCAAGCCTTTAGAAGTGAATAAAGAATTTAATTTTATGAAAAAGAAAGTTGTAAAAAACTTTGAAAATAAATATGGAAACATTTTTGGAGAAATCCCTATTAAAATTAAAGATAGTACGATCATTAGTAGTTGGGATATTTATCAAAGCCAAGATGGTCAAATAGAATTTAGCAAACCTGATAATTGGGAAATCATTAAAGAAAAGGGTTTTATTATCTTTTGCGAGTTTAAAGAAAAGGAAAAGGGGTATTTCTCATTTATTGGACATAATAAACTTATAAATAATATTACTCTTGATAACTACTTAGATTATGTTTTAAAAGTTGTTAAAGAAGATTCGATTGAGTTAATTATTAAATTAGATAAGGAAATTACTAATATCGAAAATCAAAAAATATACTTTATTACATTTGAAACAAAAATAGATAATACTGTATACGTTAGTAAATGTTGTTATTTAGAAGACAATTTTAATGTATATGACTTGACGATTAAATACAAAAAAGGTAACAATGATAATTTGAATAATATTTATTTTGATTTAGTCATTCATAGTATTGAGATTAATGGCAAAAAACTACTAGGTAAGTTAGAAAATAAAAATAGAAAATTTGATATTAAATTTGGTATAGATACAAACTGAGGTAAATGTCAAAAGTAAATCCTAGTTTGGAGTTGGCAGTACCTGCAGTTAAATAAAAAAAGCCTTGCATCCCTGCGCGGTTTTTTTATTTTAGAACTTAACTTTCCTGTCGAGCAAATCTTTCAAACGTTTTTTAGTAAGCATTGAGTTAATGATTTTGATAAGGGCATTTTTCTCATCTTCATCCGGTTGGTTGATAAGCATTGGTTGCTGGAGGAGATATTCCCTCTCCTTTTCAACCTCAACCCCCAGCCCCTTCTCCTTTTTATAAGTTTTTCTTTTATCTTTAATTTCACTTAAAAGGAGAAGGGGAGAGTGAGTGTGCTTGGACTTTGGGATTAACTATTAACCTTTTGGAAAGATTCAACAGCTCAATCATAAACACTTACCTATAAGAGCTATCCAAAACGACCAAGCGCCTTATTCCCTCTCCTTTTACTTTATTTTAAAAAATATGATAAGCTTTCTTAAAAGGAGAGGGCTAGGGTGAGGATAGAAATAGAGATTTTTACTATATTTGCCGTATGGAGAGATTATGGTAGAGCAGAACGCTGCTTCGTCAGACTATAAAACTCCATATAAATTTAATGGAAATTGGATGAGGAGACAGGACTGTACTACTATGGTGCAAGTGCACTGCGCAAGAAATAAATGGGCATATTGACGCAGTAATTTTTTATTTAGACAAGGCGAAGGTTCTCGTGAATAGCCTTAGCTATTTGCGAGGTTCTTCAACGAAGTATAAATGAAAAAGAACAAGTATATATGTGTAGATATTTTTTGCGCAGTGCACTAAGTATTATGACCCGAGGATAGGCAGGTTTTTGAGTGTTGACCC
>JALVEG010000230.1 GCA_027031145.1 Saprospiraceae bacterium
CATAATAATATTTTCAAAACTTTCTATTTAGAACCCTTTCTTATTTCCCTTTCGCTTGCGCCGAAGCTTCAGCGAAGGAGCAAAAAGGGAAAGGATAATTGAGAAAATATTATTATGCTTTCAACTCTCAGATAATCAATAAATTAAACCACCTGAGTAGTTACAAATAATGTGGGTTAAGATATTTTTTTAATGATCTCCTCCTTTAAGGGTTTAAGGTCTTCTTTTGGTATTTCTTTAAATTTTATATTGGGAACAGTTTTTTCTATGATATAACTTTGCTTTTTATAATTGCTGCAAGGTTTGCAAAATGCAAGATGCATTGCCAATTGAACTTTTTCTTTAAGACTTAGCTTAAAGTGTATTTTTTTTTCTATCAGTTCAGTTGCTTTGTCACAGGAAAGCATTATTTTCTTCATTATTTTCTTCATAAGATTAATCTCTGTTCCATTTAGATTCTATACATTCTCTTAAACTCAGTTTAGCTCTATGTATCATTTGCCAATAATTATTTTTACTTATTTCCATTTGTTCACAAATTTCAGCACCTGATTTTCCCAGCAAATATTTTAATTTCACACAGGTGTTCCAATTTGATGGCAAGAGATCTAGACATTTTTTCAATACCAGTTGAAAATCTTCATCATCCATTAGATTGGTATTGTTTTCGTGCCAGTCTTGCGGTCGTTTATCATGTCTCCATTCTCCGTTTTCATCAAAAAAAGTAGAAATAGAATCATTGTCTGTATTATACGGTTTTTTCACTTTTGCTCTGTAATGATCTATTATTTTGAAATTCAGAATAGAAAACAACCAGGTTTTTGGAGAACTTTTACCTTTAAAAGATGATATTTTTTCTGCAGCAGCCAGAAATGTATCCTGAACCAGATCTTTTGCCAGTTCGGAATCAGATACTTTAAAAAATGCCCATGAATACATATCATCGGTATATTTGTTGACCCATTCTGTTAAATTATTATTTCCCACATTCAAAAATTATCATTCAAAATAATTGATATTGTTTTAAGCAAACATCAACAATTTTCAAAGATACAACAAATAATCTATTTATAATTTTTATTCAAAAAATATAATTTAAAGACTCTATATCTATTTGTCGTTATGAATAGTATATACTTACAGATTTATTTAAGTCTTGCCACAATTATGCCGGTATCCTTTGTTATATTTTTAAGATAATCTTCAAGTGTTTTTTCAGATATCATTACTTTTTTGCCTTTTGACGATGCATGAAATAAATGCAGTCTGTCGTCAACGAAAATAGCCAAACCCACATGTGCTATATCCAGTCCTTTTATACTTGTAGTTATCGCAATAATATCTCCACCTTGAATGTTTTTTTCAAATTGCCTCAATTTTTGCTTAGGGATAAATTTGAATTTTACTTTAGAAATTATCTTTTCCCTTTCAGCTATTTGCTTTACAAATGTGTCATTCTCCAATTGTTTGTAATATTGTGGATGTGTGGACATGAAATTTACCATTAAATCAAAATCATCCTCTGCGAATGAATTGCTGACAATCGTTATTAATTGTTTCTTTTCGTTGTCCAATAACCAGTCGGTAAAATAATGCAATCTTGAAGGATATCTGTCAATTTTACCATTTCTGTATCTGAATTTTATAAGCGTTTTGCAGAAATCATCAAAATCGGTTGTTTTATTTTTAATACAGGTCGAAAGAGAAACCACATTTTCTACAAATGTAGTGCAATCCAATTCATGAAGGTTGATAACCAGATGTTCTTCTCCATCTTTTTCCAATGTATGAGCAACATAGGGGGTTCCCAAAAAGTATTTTGCAATACTGATCTCAATTTCGGGAAGTGTTTTATTACTTAGTTTTTTCTTTTGTGCATACTCCATAATTTTTTTGAAAATTATAATATCGGAACTATCCGCTTCATAATTGACTTGATTATTATCTTCCGTGTTAGCCGGATTTTGATTTTTGGAATTTATATCATTTTTGCATGAAAGAAAAAATGAAAATAAAATAATGAGATAAATAAAGTTTTTATAATTCATAATTTTTTGATTTTAAGATAGTCTTTTTTTAATATTCCCATCAGATGAAAATCATGATATTGTCCATCTCCATACATTGCTTCGCGCAATAATCCTTCAATGATAAACCCATTGCGTTTATACGCTTTTATTCCGGCAATATTTTTTGTTGCCACATGTAATTGAACACGATTAAGATTGAGAGTTTCAAATGCATAATCGATCATCAATTTTACTGTTTCGGTACCATAACCTTTGTTATGGTTTTCTTTTCCTGAAATTGCAATATAAAAAGTCGCCATTCTTCCTACCCAGTCTATGCGATAAAAAGCGGTTTCTCCTAATATATTTCCTGTCTTTTTATCGCAAATAATAAAAACAATCGAATTGGGATCATTGATCTGCTTTTGAATTTTTTCATATTGTTGCTGTGGACTAGTCGGTATAGCAAAGAACAATGTGGAACGTAAGTCGGGATGATTTTCCAATTGTGCAGTCATAGCTTCATCTCCCTGTTCAAACGCTCTGAGAAACACTTTATCGCCTTCAAGAAATATATTTGTTGTCCCCATGATTTTTTATGTTTTATTTTTGGCATAAATATAATACTTTTCCCGATTATAATTATCATTGTTGAATCAAACTGATAATTATTTTATAAAATACAGTTACTATTTAGGTAGGGATTTTTTCAGTCAAAATGATTTTACCTAAGTAGTAATAAAAAAAATTGTAAGGTTTAATTATTTTTTTCGACTAATATAAAGTTAAATAATATTCTATAATTTAAAACTTATTTTATGAAAAAAATTTATGTGTTTTTATTGCCGCTTTTTGTATTTACAATAGCTGTTAGTGTATCGTCTTGTACCAAAGATGAAGAACCTAAAGAGGTGATTGCAGATGATAATACATTTGCAAATTATGCATCTTGGAGCCTTGATGCTCAAAGACAAGGTGTAGACCCTTCTCTGGGAGCTGCTCATGGTGGAAATGATTCTACTACAGTAAGAAAAATTTATTTTAAAGATGGTGTTTCGAGATCAGGAGACGAATATCCTGTTGGAGCAACTATTTTAAAATATTCAGTAAATTCGGATAAAAGCGTAAATGTTAGAACAGGGATGGTAAAAAGAGGTAATAATTTTGATCCTGAACACAATGATTGGGAGTATTTTATTATCAAACCTGATGGTACAATAGCTAAGGATGCAGATGGAAATGTATTGAGAGGAGCAAATTTAATGAATGGTGCATGTGTCGGTTGCCATAGTGGCGCTGCAAGCAAAGACTATATTTTTACTAAGTAAAATTTATCTGTTTTCATGAATAACCCGGATTATTCATGCTTTTAGCTTTATGCAGATGCAAGGCATCGAAATACGTAGATATATCCTTATATTTCAAGTGTTTCGTAACGCAGCAGATGCATAAAGATAAAAGCAAACGATACCCCAAATTTGGGGTATTAATTTTTA